>JAIRTW010000082.1 GCA_031254875.1 Candidatus Bathycorpusculum termitum | reverse complement strand
ATATTAAGTGGGGTGTTAGTACTGTCAAGGAGGTTAGTTATGTCTTTGACGGGTATGAGGTCACTGTTGCTATAACCATTGTTCCTACTGGCAATAATCTTAATCAGCTGGCAATTTCAGGCCTAACTGCTACCTACACTGTCCGCTGATCCCCGTCTAAATTATAGAAAACCCCGGCGGAATCCCTTCCGCCTACTTTTTTTAATAATCTATAAATGAGAAATCGGGCAAAATTATGTTGTCTTTTCTGGTCTCTTTTTCATTTAGCTTTTCTTTGATGGTTTATGGAAATGCTTAATGCATTCAAGTTCAGTCAAATTACAGCGGCAAACATGATTAAACTATCCAGTCCCTCTGAATTCAAAAGTGCCGATATACCCACAGAGCCTGGCGTTTATCTATACCTGGGCGTGCAAGGGGAAATTCTTTATGTGGGCAAGGCAAAAAACCTTCGTAGTCGCGTGAAAAGCTATTTTTCAGGCATGGATCAGCCACCCAAAACCCGACAGTTGCTCTTGCATATTCGAAGTATAGATTGGATAGTTGTTAACAATGAGGTGGAAGCGTTGCTACTAGAAAACAAGCTCATCAAGCAGCACACGCCCAAATACAATATCGACCTCAAGGATGCTAAAAGCTACGCCTACATCTCGCTGACCCGAGAGCTTTATCCTCGGATTTTGACAAGTCGCAAAGTCAGCCGTAAACTCGAATCCTTTGGGCCCTACACAGAGGGGTTTACCCGCCAGAATCTGCAACGTGCGGTTGTTCGTGTGTTCAAGTTGCGTACCTGTAAGAACATGCATAAACGCGCCTGCCTAAACTACCACATCCACATGTGTACCGCCCCCTGCACTGGTAATGTAACCCCTGAACAGTACGAGAAACAAGTCAAAGATGCTCGCTCCTTCTTAAAAGGCAACTACCAGCAGACCATCGAGCAACTCAACACTCAAATGCAGGGTGCCTCCAAAAATCAGCGATTTGAAGAAGCCCTTGAGATACGCAATCAAATTGCCTCTATTCGCCTCTTAACCGAACATCAAATCGTGGATAATGAACGCCGTTTCGATCAGGATGTGATGGTGTTTAGACGGGTTGGGGAAAAGATGCATGCAGTGCAGATGGGTGTACGCAAAGGTGTGCTTTTGGGCAAAAAAGAGTTTAGCGTAGATTTACAGCTTCAAATCGAGCAGGAATTCCTCAAAGCCTTCTACACCGCCAACCAGATTCCACGGGAAATTTTGCTTAACAAACCTGTTTGGGTGGAGTCTGATGAAAAAATAGCACTCGAAGAGTTCCTCGCAAAAAAGAGGTTGGCACCCGTGTCGTTGACGATTCCCCGCAAAGCTGATAAACTTGCGCTGGTAAACTTGGCAGAGAAGAACCTAGAATCCAGCCTTGACTTCGACAGCGCCTTGGTGGATTTGCAAAACAGTTTCAACTTGCCAGTCATACCGCATGTCATAGAGTGCTTTGACATCTCTAATCTGGGTACTGAGCATGTCGTCTCCGGTATGGTTACCTTTAAAGATGCCAAACCTGACAAAAGGAACTATCGCAAATTTAAAATCAAAACCTTCACCGGACAAGACGACTTTGCCAGCATGCATGAAGTGGTTCTGCGCCGCTACAAACGCCAAGTTGAAGAAAAGAACCCGTTACCCGACATGATTGTTATCGATGGAGGCCCGGGACAGCTTAGGGCAGCAAAGATGGCCCTTCAGACTTTGGGGCTTCAAATCCCGCTAATTGGATTGGCGAAGGAACACGAAGAAATCTATCTCCCAGACGATTTTGTGCCCAAAGTGTTTGACAAGAACAGTCGTATGATGCTTCTGTTACGTAAAATTCGTGATGCAACCCACGATTTCTCATTGGGCTACAACCGCAAACGACGCCAGATGCAGATCCGAGAAGAATTCAAACATCCTACAAGGCGTTTAAGTAAGCAGGTGCTCCAACAGAATCCGCAAGCCAATGAGAATTAGCACAACACCGCCGGCGATTTTTATTCTGTTACCAAAGAACCTGCCCAAGTTGTAGCCGAAGTAGACGCCAATAAAAGACAGCCCAAACGTGACGGTCCCGATCACTGCAATAGGCATTAGAATGCTTGTTTGGAGAAATGCCAAGCTCAATCCTGCCATCAGGGCATCAATGCTGGTGGCGACCGCCAGAACCAGCAGGGTATAAAGTTTGAGGTCAGAGGCTTTCTGGTTGTGCTCTTTTTTTGTGCTATCGTAAATCATTTTAGCGCCGATGAATACGAGAAGACCAAATGCTATCCAGTGGTCCACTGCCATAATGATGCTTTGGAGACTGCGCCCAATGAGCCAGCCGATCGCGGGCATGATCATCTGGAAGCCGCCGAAAAACCCCGCCGTCAACAGCGCGACCTTGCGTCGTTGATTGTTGGGGGTGTTCATGCCGTTTGCAATCGAGACTGCGAAGGCATCCATAGCTAAACCCACGGCAAACAAGATGATTGTTATAGCATCCACTGTTTTATCCGGTAGCTCATTTTTGGTTGGGTGATATAGGCTTTTCGTCCGTAGTTGAGGACAATCAGGGTTAGAGGAATTGTTTTAGGGCTTCCCCAAGCTGACTGAAGCTCTTGATGATTTTGTCTGAGTGCACGACTATCCACGGACTGAGGCGGGGCATCTCTGTTACGACGATGACATGTTTGCCGTTGCGTTTAGCATAGAACATTTCCATACAGGCACCCGCCGAGAGAATCGGCAAATACACGATCATGATATCGCACCGATCAGCATCGTAAAGATCGCGCTCTACAAAGTCGAAGGTTGTATAGGTTTTCCACCAGCACTCCTCAGTGCCTTTGTAGAGGCCTTTTTCGCGGTTCCAGGGGTCGAGAACTTCTAGTCCCAGCGGCTGACAGATATCTTTTATGGTTTGGCGGTAGCTCTGGTTATTTTCCATGCCTAGTATGGGGCCTGAAATGAAAACCTGTTTTGTCACACCGTCACCGTTAAGGTTGCAATCTTCACGCTTAATATACCTTCCCCGCAGCAGTGTCCTCCAGATTTTTTGATTGCCATGTACTGGGTTTTGTGGTGAATATTTTATCATTTCATCTGAGATACTGTTCGTGTTTGTGCGCTACTGACGACAAAGCTGTTCAGGTATCTGCTGTAAATCTTATTAGAGTAGCTCACGTTTACAGCTTAAGGTATCCATGTCTAATAGTTTACTGCAACAAAAAATTGACGTATTCGACAAAACTAATGTAATAAAACATGAAGTCAGTCTTGCGTACGGGGCCCTCAAAGTTTTTCGTCAAAAATTTCCCTTCGCTGAAAACTTGGCCTCTATTGAATGGCTCGACCCTGACCGTCTCTTTAAAGTCAACCCAGACGGCATTGGTGAATTCTTTAGTTTTCTCGAAAGTAACTTCAACCTGCAGGGTTTACCAATCCCAAACAGTTCTAACGCTTACCGTAATGCTCGTCTCCAAAGTAAAGACCTCAAAAACTTGCTCCGTACTGTAGTAGATGACCGTAAATCTTTGGCACAAAAGGTAGATGCGCCTTGGGAACGTATAGGCGGGTTTGGGCAGGATAAGGTGCTTGCCAAAAAAATCATCTATTGTTTTAACTATGAAAAAGGTGCTGTGTTGCCGTCGTTTAGCAATCAGCATCTGCGTCACTTCGTTAACCGGGTTGTAGGTATGGTGGCTATGCAGACAAAGTATCTTTCACTTGGGCAAGAATATGAACATTATACTGTTGAGCTGTTGAAAGCCAAAAACAGTATTCCTCTCACTAAGAGCTGGGATACCTTGTATTTTATGCGTTTTCTGTATCAGGTTTTTCCGCCGCCGGATAGTGAACCCGTCGAAGTCAACATGTCACCCGCGCGTAAAGTGGGTATGGTTGTGACTGATGAACAACTGAACTTGCAGGAATTTATGAAATTGCTGGGTGAGTTGCAGAAGCGTGGTAAAATTACTGGTGAACAGTTTAGGGAGAATCGTGATCTGTGGGTGAGACAGCCTTCTGAGCGTGAGATGTTGATGCAACGGCTAAAAAAGTTGATTGTATAGACTGCTGTGCATCTCTTTTTGGTTAAGAACCTTTATATATGCGTACTCGTTTTTGAGTTGTTACTCAAATCTGAGCGCAAAACATTATGTACACAGATCTCAAAACCCAAAAACACCGAAACACCATGGCCGCCCTGATTATGGGTGTCATCGCAGGTGTACTAGCGGCCTTCGCAGAAAGAGCCGATGCCATGGCTACAGGAGGCCAAGCCACTCCGCTGGGGTACATAAACACCTATACTTGGATACTTGTTTCAGCGGCTCTGTTTGGTTTTGCAGGGGCCATCATAACAACAGAAATCCAAGCCATAATCGGGCTCATCACTATGTCCAACCCGCTCTCTTGGTTATGGCCCATCATAAACCTCGTTTTCGCTATAACCGTAGGTGCTATTGCCCTTGGGTTCACACGTTTCCGCCCCGAAACAAAAATCAGCATTAAACTTTTAGTGATGAGCGGTGCTTGTGCGGTCTTGAATATTCCAATGGTTTATGTTGTGATGGTTATGGTACTTGGGCTACCCTACATAGCCTATCTTGTTGCACTCCCCATGTACATAGTGTTGCAACTTATTCCCTCAACACTTCTAGCATATATGCTTGTTAGAGCCCTAAAACGCTCTAAGGTCCTAAGCTGAGGTGGTATATGTGATACATAGTAACCCTCAAACAAAAACAGACCTCAGCGAAATAATAGCCCAATTATCTGCTGGAAAAAATCTGTGCAGTTCCCAAACAGAGTTCGCCACTAAAGTCATATTCGATTGCCTCGCCAGTAGTCAGTCCCCGACTAATATGCTTCCATTGATGGTTGCATTCTTTGGCGGCTTAACTATAAAAAAACCTACTGTAGATGAATTAGCCGGCATGGTTGAGGCTATGGATAAGACAAGAAGCTCTACTTTCCGGTTCAACAGTAGCAAACCCATTGTAACCGCAGGAGGCACTGGCGGCGACACTTTCCAAACAATAAACGTCACAACGCCTGCCCTGATAATTGCCGCCGCGGCCGGTGCCCACGCAATAAAGAGCGGCTCCAAATCTTTCTCATCAAAGGCAGGATGTATCGATTTAGCCCAAGACTTAGGAATCAATGTTTACGCTACCCAACAAATAGTTGAAGAATGCATGCGTAGCATCAAGACATCTGTTTGGGCTTCGGAAGGTGTATACCCCTGGATGAAACCACTAATTGAATTAGCAACTGACGAATCTGCATATGCAGTTATGCCTATGCTTTACTCGTTGAGGCTCATGATTGCCGCTGGACTTAATCCCTTTGGACTTAAACGCCAAGTCAGGGGGGTCAGCCAGCCATACACCGAAACAATAGCGACGGTTCTCTCAAAAAACGGTTATGAACGGGTTTTGGTAGTGCTGGGATATGGCGCCAATGAGGATATTAGAATCGATGAATTCTCAAACTTGGGACGCAACGTGGTCTCCGAAGTAAAGCCGAATGGTTCTGTAACTACATTCTGTTTTTACCCCGAAGATATAGGATTACAGCGGGGAGATGCAAAAGAGGTTGTTTACCCGGGAAGTCACGCTTTGAATACACAGGCCATCTTGAAGGTGCTCTTAGGCAAAGATCAAAGCACCCGCCGCGATCTAATTCTGCTAAACGCTGCTGCCATTCTCTACATAGCAGAGGCCGCATCTAACTTCAAAGACGGTTACGAATTAGCTAAACAAGCCGTCGATGATGGAGCGGCAATCGAAAAATTAAAGCAATTGGTTGCGTTAAGCGGCGGCTGCCCCGAGCACCTCCGCTCACTCTATAACAAGGATTTAGGGGATATCTTTTCAAAAGCAGGTAGTTTATTGTAGGTATGCTGTTAAAACATGCCTCTCCTGCCGTAACGTAAAATGTAGCATGTTCCTCTTTTAATACTCTCATAAATCTTAAGGTTCAACTGAGAACCAAAGAACTATCAGTCCCTCAACCTGCTCCATACTCTTTAATTTCAATTTTTTAGCTTCTTCTGCTCTAAGAAACCCCGATCCATCCACCAGCGTCGGGGCGTCTCTGCCGCCCCAAACATAGGGCATGATCCAAACAAATAATTCATCCACAAGATTTGATTCAAAAAAACTCCATCTCACCTCAGCGCCGCCTTCCACAAGTATCCTCTTGATGCCCCGTTTTTTGAGAATTTCCATTAACTCCTTCAAATTAACTGTTTCTTCTTCTGAGTTTGAAGTAAAAATATCAATACTTCTGTTTTTTAGGGCCCTGATTTTTTCTTTTGGTGCATGTTTAGTTGTTGCTATAAGTGTGGGAACTTGGCTGGTATCTGAGATTTTTGCAGTTAGAGGCGTTTGAGCTTTGCTGTCCAACACTACTCTGAGGGGATTTTTACCGTCGACATATCTTACAGTTAGCTCGGGGTTATCCGCTAAAACCGTGTCCACCCCCACCATAACTGCATCGACGGATGCTCGGATACGGTGTAACATTTTCTTGTGTAGGGGTGTCATAAATTGAGTGAATTCTTGTCCGTTTCGGTTGGTTGGTGCGATTTTTCCATCAACACTCATGAAACCGCCAACAATAACCTCTATCCCTTGCATACTTGTTTCCTCAGTTGTTATAATGGCAGTAGTGTATTAAATTAAATTTGAATTTTTGTGGTTTAGCGCAAATAGTTTTGTCTATCTTCCAGTAACCACAACTGCCTGAACTATTGGGGTATCATTCGATGAATTTGATGTTTTAAAATGTTTTTGCTATAAATATTTAAATTCATTGCAAAATGGGTGAATTGTAGTGGCATTGGTGTTGCTGTTGCTGTTATGGTTTTTCTCATAAATATATACCTGTTTTATGTTCGCGCGTTTATCGTGCTTGCCCCTAAAGTGCGCTTTTAGCTAGCAAAGTTTAATTTTATGAAGCTTTTAACAAATAAACGGAGATTTAAATATGTCGCGAGCGATGGAGGAAGAGTTAAAAATCTACTCATACTCTTCGGTGTGTTGTACTGCAATTTCAATACGGCGGCGTGTAAAATGACTGTGAATGTGGACCTGGATGCGGAATTGCGACAATTGGCGTATAAAATCGAGCATATGACCTCTAGGATTGGAAAATATGGGGTATATCGGGCCGGGATCCTTCGCGAGATTGGTAAAGCGTGCCCTATGCCTGCTCGTAGGGATGAACTGGAAATCATGGCGAATAGCTTGTCTGATACTGTTTCGTCCTTTGACCCTTCTTATGGGATTGTTGCTGACTTGACATCGGCGATATCTGATGTGTTGTATTTCCCAAAACGAGAGTTGCATGCGGGCCTAACCCAGGAGCAGCGTGCAAGAAAAATGGGTGAATTGTCTGCGCACATAAGAAATGTGAATCGACTTGCTAAGGTTATAAAATTTAAACTTTTGAAAGTTGATGAGATAAATGAATTATTTAACACTGAAGCCCCTGATATGGTGCCGGAAGTCGAGGCGATTTCCCGCAAAGATTTTGGGCCCCAGCTCATTACGCCCTATATAGATGCAATCGCACAGCACATTGACGAGCTGGGGATAAAGCTTGATGAATTTCAAAAGACTCTTGTTGTAGACGAACAGAGCGCGAAATACGCTTTTGCCTTTGAATTGGGTGAGATTTCCGTTATAATGCACGAGTTATTTGAGGCGGAAGGTAAGGGGCGGGCATGTTCGGGTAGCCCTGATGTTTTATATGAACAAATTCAAGAGTCTTTAGTGACTATGCCTGAAGAGTCGCTGGAAGTTTTGGCTGTGAAAAAGTTTGTAGGCGAGGCTGATAATATTCATCTTGAAAAAACTTTTGACAATCTGTGGGCGGCGTTGAATAATATACGAAAAGAGCTGTATAATATTGAAAATGTTTATAACGACAAAAAAACTATAAATGTAGAATTGATTACGAGATTTGTTGCTGATGCGAAGAGTTTTAGTGAAGAAATTTCGGACCAAGTGAGGGAACTTAAAAAAATTGACCTAAAATTGAAACCGCCGCTTAAAGATATGCACTCAGATGTTGGCGATACGATAAAGAAAGTTGATGCACGTTTGTCTTCCGTTAAATCAGCAAATAATCTGATAAACGATGCTTTGGAAGCGGTTGAAAAAACGGTGTACGGTTGGGCGATCACATATGCACAAGAGTAGAATAAACTTACGTCGGATTTGAACCTGCAAGGGTTGCCCGTTTCCTCCTTTAACAGAATCAAGATTTTAACGAAATCTCCTCGCGCTGAGTTGATATTGTAGACTTGCCGCTCTACTTCTCGTAAAAATAGGACTGAGCAACGTACTCCGTACTACAGGTGTATTACAGATGAATAATTTTAAATGTAAACTATTAACTCATATTTGTAGACGGCCATAATGAAAGCACTCATCCTTGAAGGAATAAAAAATATTCACATAACCGACATCAAAACACCTGATTGCAACGATACTGAGGCACTTCTAAAAGTAATTTATTGCTCAGTATGTCGTTCTGACGCAAAAATGTGGTATCAAGGTCACAGAGATCTAGTTCTGCCAAGAGTATTAGGTCACGAAATCTGCGGGCAGGACCTTAGTTCAAATGAAAAATTTATCATCTGGCCCGCAAGCACTTGTAATACTTGTCATTACTGCAAAAATGGTGCAGAAAACCTTTGCCGTAACATTCATGTCATGGGGTTTCATCGTGATGGCGGATTTGCAGAATACATAAAGGTACCAAAAACTAGTCTCATAAAAATACCTGAAAATGTTCCCCTTGAAATTGTCTGTATGACTGAATTGTTGTCCTCTGCAGTAAATGCACTTGAGCAATTGGATTTACAAAAAAACCAAGACGTCCTCATTTTTGGTGGGGGGCCTGCGGGGCTCATGCTTGGGTTAGCTTGCAAATATTTTGGGGCAGAACCCTTTATTGTCGAAAAGAACTCTGAAAAACTTAAACAAGTAACGCCGTTTTGTAAAAAAGCAAACATCAGCGTTTCTGATGTTGCTGCCTCTGGCAATTTTGATGCCGCAATAAATGCTGCACCCGATCCAGATACCTTAATAGCGGGAATTTTAAAATTAAACCCTGGCGGCAAGTATTGCTTCTTTAGTGGTTTCACAAAAAGCGCTGATATTCCAATCGATTTGTTAAATGAAATCCACTATAGGCAATTAACTCTAATTGGCGCATATGGAAGCACAAAACGACAAATGGAGTTAGCCTTGAAAATTTTAGAAACTAACCCTCAACCCATTAAACTGCTAATTCATAAAATAATAACCCTTGAAAATGTTCCTTCAGTGTTGCCTGACATTCTGTTTGGTCAAACCCTAAAGTATGTTGTAGATCTGCAAAAATGTGAGTGATATCTTGGTAACTGAAGAAAAATTAAGAGAATTTGGTCAGTTAATCTGTAGTGTGGCTGCTGGTAAAACTATGACCCGGAAAGAATCTTGTGAAGCTTATCGACAAATTATTTTAAATGAGCAGCCTGAGCTTCAGCAGGGGGCTTTTTTGGTAGCTCATATCACTCGTAAACCTACCACTGAAGAATTGTCTGGTGTTTGGGATGCATTGGACCAGTTTGATACAGAAAAATTCAAGGCTGATGTTAAAGGCGATGTCTGTGATATTGTTGGGACAGGTTCAGATGCTATGAAAACTGTGAATGCCTCTTCACCTGCTGCCATTATTGCTTCCGCTTGTGGTGTTCCGATTGCTAAAAAGGGTGCCAAAAAAGTAACGGGGGTTTCTGGGGCTTCTGAAATTTTTGAAATACTTGGTGTTAATCTGTCAAGCCCAATGAGTAAAGCCAAACAGAGTTTGGAGAAATACAATATCTGTTATATGCCTGGTGAAGCTTTTTTAAAATCTGGCTGGGCCCGGCTTATCCAGTACATGCGCTTTACTTCAACGTTTAATATCGTTGGTCCATTGACTATGCCCTGTAAGAATACCCGTTGTATGGTAATTGGTGCTTATGCACCTCAAGTGTGCGATCAACTTGTTGCCATTTTGAAAGAAATTGGTCTTAGACGTGCTGTAGCTCCATATGGTATGGTTAATGGCATTGATAGTGCTATGGGTATTGATGAGTTTTCTCCATGTGGTCCAACAAGAGTAGTTGAACTAAAAAATAATGAAATCCAAACATACACTGTTCAACCAGAAGATTTTGGCATAAAAACACATGAAACTTTTGATGTAGCTTCCCTTAACAAAGCATATGACAATGCAACGGCCATTAAACGGGTACTTTCTGGCGCGTACACTACCCCCTTAGCTGATTTGTTCTGTATGAATGCTGCGGCTGTATTGTATGTATCTGGAACAAGTACGTCTTATAAGGATGGCATGGAAAGGGCACGTGAGGCATTAAGTTCAGGCAAGGCTTTGATGCAACTAAACCATTTGGTTAATCAGCAAGCTTAACTATCATCCTATTGCTCTATACTTTGTTGGTTTTACCCGTCCGTTTTTTGCCGAGAATTTTGGCCGTCTTCTCTTTTCTTAAGCGACGTTGTTCCCTGACGAGGGGTATATTGTCAAAATATATGCCGATTTCGCGTATTGCCGTAGGCAACATGGTTAGTGCAAGCACAATCAGCCAGTGAACACCGCCAATGGCAGTAAGTCCAAAGATATGACCAATCGGTAGCGCAACTAGTAACGCGAAAGTTATAATCATAGCAACAGCGCTTCCAACCAGCGGCATATTGTTTTTGATGGGTGTCTTAAAGACTGACCTTGAACTGCGCACATTAAAAACGTGCACAATCGAGGTTAAGCCCGTTATTAGGAAAGCCATCGTTTGCCCTAACGTTGCTGATGGCGCGGTCATGCCCGGTAACGTAACAAAAGCACCTATGTAGTATCCTATCAGTACCGCAACTGAACAGGCAATAGTCTGTCGAAGAATCAGATGTAACAAATCGTCGCTGAAGAAACTTTCATTGCGCTTTATTGGCTTGTTATCCATCAATTTGGGGTCGAATTCCTCACGGGAAAGATTTATACCCGGAATACCGTCTCCCACTAGGTTAATTAATAGTAGCATAACTGGCGTTAGCAGTATGCCCCAACCTGCCATTTGGGCAAATACCATGATGATAATCTCGCTCAAATTGCAGACTAGCAGAAAATTAATTGTCTTTTTGATGTTTGCGTATACATTTCTGCCTTCGCCTACCGCCTCAACAATGGTTGCAAAGTTGTCATCGGTTAGAATCATGTCCGAAGCGCTTTTGGCTACCTCTGTGCCGGTTTTTCCCATAGCAATTCCAATATCGGCTGCTTTCAGTGCTGGGGCGTCATTTACGCCATCCCCTGTCATGGCAACAACTTCGCCGTTTGCCTGCCAGGCTTTTACGATGCGGATTTTATCTTCTGGTGTTACTCTGGCATAAACCGAGAAATTTCTAACGGTGTCATTTAATTCTACATCGGTCATCTCTGCAAGTTTGGCGCCAGTCATAACATTTTGGCCCTCTTGCAGAATGCCCAAGTTTTTGGCTATAGCCCCCGCAGTTGTGGCATGGTCGCCTGTAATCATTACGGTGCGAATGCCGGCTGCTTTGGCCTTTGCTATAGCTGTTGCTGCTTCGGGACGCGGGGGGTCAATCAGGCCGATAAGGCCCACAAGCTTGGAATTTCGTTCCACTTCCTCTAAGTGGCCGTTATCTGGCAAATTATCAACGTGTTTATAAGCCAAAGCGATGACGCGTAATGCATTTTCGGCAAATTTGTCATGCACGTGCTGAGCCGCTTCCAAATCAGAAGCGGAATCAGAGGAAAGTGGTAGGTGGTCAAGTGCACCCTTGGTTAGCACAAGGTAACCGCCGTTTTTGACCTTGAAAATAATCGACATTCTTTTTCGTTCTGATGAAAATGGGATTTCTGCTACTCTGTGGTATGTCTCTTCATCTATAATGTAGCCTTTTTCGTTCAAAAGCCTGAGTATGCCCACATCTGTTGCGTTGCCCAGATATACCCTGTTTCCTTCTTCGTTTGTCTCACAGGTGGCGTTACTTCCCATAGCCAAATATTTGAGAAAATCGCTTTGATCTTCGGCGAATTCTGAATCGTCTGCGAATGGTTCTTTGCCATGAATCCAAAGTTGTTTGACTGCCATACGGTTTTGGGTAAGTGTTCCGGTTTTATCTGAACAAATTACCGAAGTGTTGCCCAAGGTTTCCACCGCAGGGAGTTTTCGGATCAAGGCATGCTTCTTAACCATATTCTGTACGCCATTTGTCAGCGTTAAGGTGACGATTAATGCGAGCATTTCGGGAACTGCTGCAACCGCCAAAGCTATGGCAATCAGTACCATAGTGCCAAAATCAGTACCGCTCCGCAGACCCACTGCAAACAGGAAAAAGGCGGAAATAATGGCGATCCAGACGATAGTTTTGCCAAGTTGGTCAAGCCGTATCTGCAGTGGTGTTTTCATTTTTTTACTGCCGCTCAGGAACCCAGCAATTTGTCCCATCTGTGTTTTCATGCCTG
The DNA here is from genome assembly GCA_031254875.1 of Candidatus Bathycorpusculum termitum. GTDB lineage: Archaea > Thermoproteota > Bathyarchaeia > Bathyarchaeales > Bathycorpusculaceae > Bathycorpusculum > Bathycorpusculum termitum. The sequence continues at coordinate 16,943 of JAIRTW010000082.1, read as the reverse complement.
TGGTAGTAACCACTGCCGTGCCGCGTCCTGCTGTGACGACACATCCAGTAAATAACATGTTGTGTTGGTCGCCTAATGGTACCTTTCCTGAAAGTGTGATCGTGGCATCCTTTTCGGCTGGTTCACTCTCGCCTGTCAGGGCGGCTTCGTCAGAAAAGAAGCCGGTTGATTCAAGTAATCTGGCATCAGCAGGAACGATGTTGCCTGTTTCTAGAATGAGAATATCACCTGGTACCAATTCGGCAGTGTCGATACTCTTCCGAACCCCTTCTCGTATAACAACGCAATAGGGTGCGCTTAGTTTTTCCAACGCATCAAGCGCTTTCTCAGCTTTGCCCTCCTGGGTAATCGCCAAAATAATGTTCAAAATCACTACAGCCAAAATGACAATAGGCTCAATAAACCCTGAGCTGTGAAGAATAGCCAGCAAAAATGAAAGTACCACAGCAATCAGCAAAACAATGATGGCGACATCTTTGAGCTGGTGGAGAATTTTTTGAAGCAACCCTGTCTTTTTGGGTGGTTGCAATACATTTTTTCCTTCAATTTCGCGGCGCTTGAGGACTTGCTCTTCAGATAAACCCCTATCAGATTCCACATCCAACTTTTCCAACACTGTTTGTACATCTAATTCATACCAGTTGGTGTGATCCTGATTTCTATTTTCTATACCTCAACCCTCCTGTATTCACTCAATATGCCGCTTAAAGTACCTGCAAGCCGACCTACATTTTATAATCTGTTATATATATCGGCTTTCCCCAGATAATGATATTAATACCCTGTTCACAACCCCATTTTTGCCCCTCTTCAAAGTATCTGCTTAATATTAAAAGAATAAACAAAATCTGTTTGCCTCTTTCTATATTGAACTTTTACATACCTTGCCGGATGGGTGGCTGATCTTTTTTATTGCTACCCTTGTTTCCATACGCCAACTGTCTTACATTAAAAGGCCCTTTTTAAACTCTTAAGTGGGTTCAGCAATTTTACCCATGTGCCCAAACCAGAAATCCATCAGCCGCTCTAGCGATGTGCCGAGTACGCGGTAGCCGTTTGCTCTTAGATATTTTCTGCCATAGAACTAGGCTTGAGTTTTGATTATGGCGAATTTAAGCTTCTTTCGCTGAAACCTGTGTTGTAGAGGAATTTGTTATGGATCGTGATAGTTTTGTGGTTCTTCTCTGACCTCTGCGGAGGTGTCGCCGCCTTTTATCCACTCATAGTGGGGATCTCGTTAGTTTTTTTACGTTTTAAAAGCCTTTAGACATCATCTGCGGTGCTTGCTAATGTGGATGAGCGTTTGCGCGGCAAAACTTTTATTATTCAACTGTAAAATTTTACATTCGATTGAAGGGGACTACTCATGATGGTGCGGTTCCAGACTGATTTAATGGTGCAACTATCAGACTTTGGCTTCAAAAAAGGTGTAATATATGAATCCATTGTCTCAACCTTAAATCCCGACAGCACACCAAACGCGGCGCCCATGGGCATAAAAATACAGGATGAAAAACACCTGTCTCTGAATATCTTTAACACCTCAGCAACCCTGCTGAACTTGAAAGCCAAAAAGTGTGCCGTCATAAACTTTACCGGAGACATCGAAATCTTTTACAAATCCACCTTCAAAGAAGCCAACCCTAATGGAAAAGTTCCAGCGGAATGGTTTGTACAAGCGGATTTTGTGGAGGCTCCAAAGTTGCGGTTTGCAGATATCATTGTTGAAGCCTCAGCAATGGACTTCAAGCAGATCGGCTCTGAAAAAACAGAGATTACCTGCCGAACCGAACACATTACTTCAGAGGCAAAATATCCTCAACTTTACAGCCGTGCCGTTGCGTTGACGATAGAAGCAATCATACATGGCACCCGTGTAAAAACCTGCATCAACAACCCTCAAAAACAGGTCGACACCGCCAAGTTAGTGGAGAAAATCCGGGACTATGCTGATGTTGTGGAACGGGTGGCGCCCAACAGCATCTACACGACGGTGCTAAATGACTTACAAAAACGAATTGAGATGTGGAGGAAAAAACCATAAAAGTCTACATCAAAACTCCCGCAAGGCTCCATTTAGGCTTAATCGATATGAACGGTGAGCTGGGACGTTTGTTTGGCGGCTTAGGCGTCGGTATAGATCACCCCAACGTCGTAGTTGAAGCCCAAACCGCCGCCGACCTCAAAATTACAGGAGAAAAAACAGCGCTCACCAAAGAAATCACCGAGCGCTTTTTTACAAAATATCCTACTATACCGACCAAAGTACATCTCAACGTTATTGAGGCGATCCCATGTCATACCGGTTTAGGCTCAGGCACTCAGCTTGCCATAGCTATCGCAGTTGCACTCGCAAAAATCTCAGGCGTCAAAGCATCAGTGCCTGAACTTGCCGTAGCAGTTGGACGGACAAAGCGAACAAGCGTTGGCACCAGTATTTTTCAGTATGGGGGTTTTGTCGTAGATGGCGGCAAAAATCAGAAAACCCAAACTATCCCGCCACTGATTTATCGTCAACCCTTCCCTGAGGAGTGGCGCTTTATCGTTGTTTCCCCCAACCAGCCCAAAGGGTTATCCAGTTCTGAAGAAAACCACGCATTTGACAAACTCACCATCATGCCCGCCCAAGACGTGGGGCAGATCTGCCGTTTAATCATGCTCAAACTGTTGCCTGCACTGGCAGAACATGATATTGAAAATTTTGGGGATGCACTTACAAAAATCCAAGTTTTAGCAGGAAACCATTTTGCTCATGCCCAGAGCGGAATATATGCTAGCCCCCTTGCTACAGAATGCGTCGAATTCATGAAGAAGACCGGCGCACATGGAGTGGGACAGAGCTCTTGGGGACCCACGCTCTACGGCACCATAGAACAGAGATGCGCCCCCGCATTTCTATCTAAAATCAAAGCGTATCTCAGAGACGGCGCCGGCGGAGAAGCCTTTATCGCCAAAGCCAACAACCACGGTGCAATAGTTAAGGTTGAGGTTTAGCATGAAGGTGCTTCTTGTCACCGGGCAGCTGGCGGTGGAAACTGTTGTTATATACGCTAAACAAAGCCAAGTTGAAACCGAAGTTGCCGCACTAAAGATTGCGGTTGCCGCTTTTCTGACGCCCCAAACCATCATTGACGGCCTAAAAGGCAAGCCCCTCTTGGGCTTCAACATTATTTTAACTCCCGGCTTGCTCAGAGGCGACACAATCGCTATCACCAAAGCAGTTGGCATCCCCACCTTTAAGGGCCCTCGGTACGCTGCTGATCTTCCCCCGGTACTCGATATGCTTTGTGAAGTGGAACTCTCAACCACCACACCCGCTGACGAGTTGTTGCAGGAGAAACTGACCGCGAAAGCATTGGCGGAGATAGAAAAAGTCGAAAACCAACGAGATACCCTGCTCCAAAAACCCGGTAATATGTTGGTGGGCAACGTCGCAGTCGGAAAAGATTTCCCCCTGCGGGTACTCGCCGAAATTGTGGATGCCGCCCTGATGGACAAAGAGGCTGTTCAAGAAACCGCCCGACGCTTTGCATTGGCAGGTGCGGATTTTATAGATGTTGGTATGGTTGCAGGTGAATCCCAGCCAGAAAAAGCGGCACAGATGATACATTGGGTTAAAGAAGTTACTGATTTGCCCGTGAGTATCGACTCGCTCAATCCTGAGGAGATTAAAGCGGCGGTGCAAGCGGGTGCTCAGATAGTTTTGAGTGCTGACGCAGGCAACCTCGAAGCCATAGCTCCCTATGTCAAAGATGTTACCGTTGTTGTCATCCCCACAAACCAGAACATAGGCTATATCCCAAAAACTGCCAAAGGACGTGTACAGTTTCTCAAAGAAACCATTACCAAAGCCCAAAGCCTCGGCGTAAACCGCATCCTAGCCGACCTAATCGTGGATCCTCAGGAAATCCTTGAATCATTCATAGCATTCAAAGAGTTCGCACAGCAAAACCCTGAAGTGCCCCTGTTTGTAGGGATCTCTAATGTGACAGAGCTCTTTGATGTAGATTCGGTGGGGCTAAACGCAGTTTTAACCCGTCTCTCAGCAGAGATAGGCGGCGGTATCCTTTTAGCAACAGAGAAGAGTGTCAAAGCCAAAGGCACTGTTGCCGAAGAGGTTACCGCGGCAAAGATGATGTTTCTGGCTAAAAAACGTGGGTCTGTCCCCAAAGATCTTGGTATCGACCTCTTGATTCTTAAAGATAAACGTGTTCATGAAGCGCCATATGATCGGCGTATAGAAATCGATGCTAAGGTCGTTATTGTTGCCCCTGAAAAAGTCGAACCTGCCCCTCTTGATTGCTTGGGTGCTTTTAGGATTTTTATAGATCGCTCTAGCAGTATGATAGTTGCAGTACATTACGCCTTGCTTAATCCAAATAAGCCAGTCAATATTATCAAGGGTAAAACGGCTGGCGTAGTGTACGCAAAGATTTTGACGATGGGTTTAGTATCAAAATTGGATCATGCTGCCTATCTTGGTAGCGAATTGGCAAAAGCTGAGATAGCGTTAAGGACAGATAAAAGTTACCTGCAAGACAGCTCTTGTTTTTAAAAAATAAGTGATTCTTGGGAAATCCTGCAGTGAGAAACAGTTCATATTGATTGATTCTGTTTGATCATGAACTTGGGAACAGCAAAGCCTTAGTTGTATAACCTTCTGTTAGTTGTCTTAACAATACGTGTCCTTTAAAGTAACTTCAAAGACCCTGGAAGAAAAATAGTGAAGTGCCGTATTAGACAGCTTTGATCGGAGGGTTTTGTGTTCACAAATCACACCCCTACGATCTGCCAGTAGAACGTACAGATCACGAGGAAAACGACGACTAATAGTGTATACATAATGGATGCTTTTAGCAGGTGGCGGGAATTCCAGCCGTTGTCGCCGCATATCGCTTCGGTCTGTCCGATCCACGGTTGTTGATATTTAAACAGGAAGAGATTGGATGCGCAGATGAAAACCATGAGGCAGATAATGGGGTTAATTCCAAAATCCTCATAGAGCATGGGTGTTGCCATGGCTAAAATAGCCGCGCTTATCCAGCCTTGGGCTACATCGAGAAAACGCAGGAGCACGCAAATTCCGTAAAGTGCCAGCACAAAAACGAGCGGGAACCCCGCGATAGGACGCAACAGTGAGGAGAGTATCGGTGAGAGCCACATGGTGATCCCGGTCACTTCAAAGATACGGGAAAACCCCAGTATTATGCCAAAAAATGCGACTATATCCCAGCTTATCCCCTGGGATATGTCCTTGACTGACAGTACACCGAAAAGCAACAACAGTGCAAACGCAGTAAAAAGGACCTGATTTGTCGTAATCGGCAAAAAAATTTGCAACACAAGGCCGCTAAGCAAAACCGCAAATGCCCCGAGGCAACCTTTCTCATCCTTGCTGAGCGGTCCCAGGTCGCTATACATCTTAGAGAGCTGTTCTTTTGTCACAATCAGTTTCTGCTCTGGCTTTAGCACAAAATAGAGCACTGCCAAAAACAACAGACTAAACAGCAACCACGGCAACATGGCATGCATCCATAGTTGCGGCGTGACCATATCTCGCATAGCCCCCGCAGGCAGATATGAGGTGAATACTGGGCCAAACAGCGAACCGTTTTGCCACGCACAGCCCGGAAAAATGGCAACCGACCACGCGGATATAACAATCAGAGACCTGCTTTTGCTGTGCTTTTCAAGACAGCAGGCGTCCGCGACGGCTACGGCGATCGGAGTCAGGATCAGGAAACGAACGGTTATAGACGGTGTCAAGAGCGAAAAGATTAGCCCCACGACAAACCAGCCGAGCAATATTTTTATGTAACCTAGTTTTAGCCGTTTGAAAAAGGCGAAAACCATCCGTTTCCCAAGGCCTGTCTTCATCAGTGCATAGCCTAAAAACATTGCCGGGATGAGTAACCACAGTGCCGGGCTGGAAAAGCCGCTTGCCAGATCCGACATCGGTACTCCCGCGATGCTTCCGCCGAGAAAAACAATGATCGCTCCGACTATAAACGAGCCGCCGCCAGGGCGAAATATCCACAGGGCAATCGCTATAATTATCGTCCCCAGCATGATGTGGCCCGTTTTGTCCAGCCCGTCAAACGGCCTGACGCCTGCTATGATGACGCCTAGCGCCATGATTGCCAGTGATAAAATCAGTTTTATGGGTATTCCCGTGCGGGAATCTGTTTTGTTCATAGCTTATCCCGCTTAATAGCAAACGGCCGTAGGATCGGGAAATATTTCTGTGTCGTGTTATCTAAATTTCTGGTTTTTGTTATCTGGTATTGTATAGTTTTCAGAATTTCTTCGGCGTATTTGTCGTTTTCATTACTCATTTTTCGATGCCCCGCGGTCGATTGTATTGAGTACTACATAGGCCCGTTCCGCCGTTGATGCGTCTGGTATGCTTAAGGTGTATTTGTCTGAGCAGTTGGTGCTATGTTTTTGTGTTTTATCCCGGCGGCTCATTTTTCCATGTTATTGCTTCGTAGTTTTTTACATCGATTTGTAATTTTTTACATTACCTGGTATAAAAAAATTTGTGCTCAAGATTTAGTTTGTTTTCTACGACCCTGATCAGACGCCACGTTGTTATCCGTTACTGGTGTCTGTGCCAAAACTTATTGCGGGGAAGCCGATGGGTAAATGTGAATCTGAAAATGCTAATTTACAGAGGATATTTCTTGGCCTGCATATTGCCTAGGTGTCTGGTGTTCTGTAGGGACGTTATTTTTTTGTATCATTTTTCGATGCTGGTGGATTATAAAGGGCCTAGATATTTTAGGCCGTGGTAATCATCTGCGCAACAGGTCATTTTTTCTATAAGCGCCATATTTAGGCCTGCTACTGCTACAGCATCGGGCATATCTGATATGGGTTTTAAAACAAATGCCCTCTGCATGTATTCCTTATGTGGCAAAGTCAAGCCATTTGTATTAATCATGCATCCTTCATATGCTATTATATCAATATCTATAAGTCTTGGGCCCCATCTAAAAGTTTTTTTTCGCCCTAAATTATTTTCAATATCCTTAGTTTTAATACGTAATTCAAAAGGATTCAGCGTTGTTTCAACAAGAATCGCGGCATTATAAAATTTTTCCTGATCAACATACCCCACAGGTTCTGTTTCATACAATTTAGACTTATTTAATATATTTATACCCGCAGAAGTGGTCAACATTTCCAGTGCTTTTTGGATATTTTGTTTTCTGTCGCCAATGTTTGATCCAAGCGATAGTACCGCCTTATATCCTGCATCCGGTTTTGCTTCTGCGCCAGTGCATGTGCTAACATCGGGGGTTATACTTACCTTCGTACCCGCGTCCTGTATCAAAACGGTGTCTCTGGTTTTTTCAATTTCCACCCCCGCATAGTCAAATTGTCCGACTAATGGCGCCTTATTTTTCATAGTTCGAATTTTAATTCTTTGTATGCGTGAATCATATACGAACACTTTTTCTATAATTACATAAGAAAGCCGTTCAATAAGCATGAAACTTTGTGCTTCAATAACCGACTTTACTATATCGTAAACACCAGCGTAATTAACAGTATCTTGTAAATCATCACTTAAATAAGACTTCGAGTTGTCTACCCATAGCTCCATATCTACAGTGAAAATTTGAGGATATTCCCTCTCAAAAGCCAAAACACCGTGCTTTCCACATGTTTTTATGCCTGCAATTAAAATTTTATCCATATGTACATCGTCACTGACAGTTTATACGCCCCTAACCATTGCATCGCTCATCTTTACGACCCTATGCATTTCTTTCACATCGTGCACTCTTACGAAATCAACTCCTTTAACAATTCCAAGAGTAACAGTAGCGGCAGTACCCTCAATCCGCTCATCTACAGGAAGCCCCAAAATCTTGCCTATCATAGATTTTCTTGAAGTCCCCAACAAAACAGGGTATCCAAGACATTTAAGCTCATCCAGCCTGCGCATAATTTCCAAATTTTGCTCCACAGTTGTACCAAATCCTATCCCTGGATCCAAAATAATATTATCTTGCCTTAACCCTGATTTCATGGCTATATCGACACTTTTTCTCAAAGACCTGGTGATACAGCTAAAAATATCCCCCTGCATGGGGCTGTCTGGGTTATGCATGGCAATGACGCCGGCACCATATGAAGCTGCCAATTCGGCAATTTGGGGCTCTTTTATTAGACCATTAACATCATTAATAATATGGGCGCCTGCTTTGAGTACATTTTCCGCCACATACAGTTTTGAGGTATCAACTGAAATTGGAACGTTAAGTATTTTGACAAGTTTTTCAACAACACCAAGGATTCGGTCTAATTCTTCTTTATCATCTATGACTGAATATCCTGGTCTGGTGGATTCGCCTCCAACATCAATTATATCCGCTCCGTCTATAACCATTTTTTCTGCTTTGCGGCAAGCGGCATCAATGATTGATTCTCTATCTCTGGCATGTAACTCGCTGGATGCTTTATTGGTTGTTTCTTTGAGTGGTGTGTTTGGTGCTTCTGCAAGAAGACCATCGCCCGAAAATGAATCGTTAGTAATGTTCAAAATGCCCATAATGTATGTTTTTTTACCGATTTCGAGTTTGTGCTTTCTACAACAATAATAAGACGTTTCTTTCTCTTCAACATTTTGTGTGATAAGTTGTATTTTGGAACCTATGTCTGATAGTATTCCTGGTTGTGACAAAAGTTTTACAAACGTTTTATTTACCTGGTCCAAGTTGCCCATAATAAGTACATTTGTATTTTCCAGCGAATCATTAATCAAACCTTTGTGAACCGTTGCGTCTCCGCCATTGTTTAACATTTCCTGTTTAATAACATTTGCCGCAAAATGTGGGATATCTTCGACATGTATGCAGAGGTGAACGGCTTTAGGTGCCATACATTGTATGATGCTGGTATCTGTTTCTATTTTGCGTATTTCTTCAATTGCTTCATTTAAATTTTTAGGGTAGACCAGTCTTGCGTTAACTATAATTACCGCCCTTGACGGTGGTTATATCATTCTCACTGATATCGCCTTTTATGCAGGTTGTAGCGGTTCTAGCTCCTGGCTTTTTTACGCCCCTCATTGTCATGCATAGGTGCTCCGCTTCAATGTAGACAAATACGCCTTTGGGATGAACGATTTCCATTATTGTTTCAGCTAACTGTGCGGTAAGCCTTTCTTGTAGCTGTGGCCTTCCAGATAATATATCAATTATGCGGGCTATTTTACTGAGGCCCAATATACGTCCACCGTCAGGTCTATACGCTATGCACGCTTTTCCAATAAAAGGTATTAAATGGTGTTCACATATAGATTGAAAGGGTATATCTTTTACAATGACCAGTCCGCTGTTTTCTGGTTCATAAAAGATTTTAGTGCATCCTTTTGGGTTGGCATGTAAACCGGCAAATATTTCTGCATACATGTCAGCCACTCTTGCAGGTGTCTCAATCAGCCCTTCCCGGTCAGGGTTTTCGCCAATCGCATACAAGATCTCTTTTATTGCATTTTCGATTCTCTTTTTGTCGATCATCCGCTCACTCTTGCTCTATCTGTTTACTGTTTACGTTAAATGTTTTGAGCGTTCAGCTCCAATCCCCTTTCGTGTAAATTTTTTCAACGTTATGTAGTTTTTTATACACCAATATAGAGTTTCCGCAACAAAATATCTGTCTTACGTTCCATTAGCGATTAAACACCCGGATTTTCCATAGCTCCCTCCAGGTAACCCGATCATACTATGGCAGAAACTTTCTAAACTAACCCTGCTTTTTACTATCTTGCAGAGTTTATCGTCGCTGTATCTGCACGAAAAAGAAAGGAACTGTAAAGAGAATTTTTTTCTACATCCTTACGAACAAAAATACTCAAAAGAGGCGGCAAATTGAGTTGTTAAACTAAGTTTAGTGTTCATTTACCGCCTTTTCTATATAATTGAACCTGCAAATTGTTATGTATAGACCGGTATCCGTGACCCGTCAAATCCTATTTTTGAAATCCCCAGTTCATCTTTAACTTCTCGTAGTTGAGCCGCTGTAAACACTGGGCCGTCACGGCAAACGCGGTACTTGCCAATCATACAACTTCCGCATAAGCCGATTCCGCATCGCATCAGCCGTTCCAAACTTGCCTCTAGTGGTAGTTTGTGTTGTTCGGTTATTTCAAAGATTTTTTTAACCATAATCTCTGGTCCGCAGGTGTAAATCATGTCGAAGTGTTCTTTGTCAAGCAGGTTTGCTAGGGGTTGTGTAACGAGGCATTGAAGCCCTGCGGTGCCGTCTTCGGTGGTGGTTATAATGTTTTTTTCTTGACATACTCCGTCGAGTTCACTGATAAAGAGTAGTTCATTTTTAGTTTTGGCGCCTTCCACAAAAGCCAGATGTTTGGCGTTTGTTATCAGTTGTTTTGCCAAAAACAGCAAGGGGGCGGTTCCTGTTCCGCCGCCGATTAAGAGGACTCTGCCTTGGTTTTCAGTGAAGCTGTTGCCAAATGGTCCGCGTATACCTATTGTTGTGCCGGTCTCTAGGGTGTGTAGGTGTCGTGTTGCATCTCCTATGGCCTTGACTGAAACTGAAACTAGGTCGTTGGTGGTGTTCATGATGCTTAGCGGTATCTCGTCTATGCCTGGAATCCACAGCATTAAAAACTGTCCTGGGCGTGCTTTGCTGCATAGGCTGTCTATGAATGTGTAGGTTTTAACGGTTGGGCTTTCAGTTCGTATGTTTACTATCTGTGTGGTTCGCATGGTGTTATTTGCGGTGGGCAAGTTTGACAATCTCTTTTACACTCCCATAATGTTTCTGTCTCAAGTATGTATCCACTCCCTTAGTTATGGCTTGGAAAACCTCCATGTTGTCGGCAACGGTGGTTCCAATTTGTACTGCTGTGGCTCCTGCTAAGAAGAATTCGATTGCGTCCCGCCAGTTTGCGATGCCTCCGCAGCCAATTATTGGTACATCAACTGCTTCGGCAATATCGTAGACACAGCGTAATGCCACGGGTTTAACTGCTGGGCCTGATAAGCCGCCTTTTATGTTGCTTAAAATTGGTAATTGTGTTTCGCTGTCAATGGCCAATGCTTTTAGTGTATTAACTGCTGTAAGGGCATCTGCGCCTGCCTCCACTGCGGTCTGTGCAAGAGTTGCTATATTTGTGACGTTGGGTGATAATTTGACGATGAGGGGCTTGTTGATGGCGTCTCTGACTTGTTGCACCACTTCGGTGAGTAGTTTGGGGCTCTGCCCGATTTCGGCGCCTGTCTGTTTTACATGTGGACACGAAACATTAAGCTCTATTGCGTCTGCGCCTGCTTTTACAGCTTTTTTGGCGGTTGTTGCGTACTCTTCTGCTGAGTAACCAAAGACGCTGACAATCAGCGGCACATGCAAGAGGGTTTTTGTGTACTTGATTTCTTCAGCGAAAATATCAATACCTGGGTTTGGTAGCCCCACGGCATTTAGGAGTCCTGACTCTGTTTGTACAACAATTGGGTTTGCATAGCCTGCTCGGGGTTCGGTGCTGACTGATTTGGTGACGATTGCACCTGCGCCGCCCTTAGCTATTCGTAGGAAGGATTCGGCGGTGTATCCCATGACGCCAGATGCCAGCATTGTAGGGTTGGGTAGTTGTAAGCCGGCAAAGCTTATGCTTAATGGACTGTTTTCCACATAAATTCACCGTTCAATATAGTCTAGTGCGGATGAAAGATAAAGCTTTTTTAGCTAAATCTGTCATGAATGGATGTAGGCGTTTTTATGTATACTTTGGCTGAACTGGTAAAAATGTGGTTGATGGGTTAAAAAAGAAAAATGAGGGTGAATGCGGAACTGTTTGAGGCTTTATTTTTTCTTTTTAGCCTTTTTTGTTTCTTTTTTTGCCGCCTTAGCCACGCTAATAACCTCAAAATCAATGATAACCTCAATTTGTATTTAAAAATTACTAAAGGCTAACAAGTCTGCCTTAACCAACAAAATGGCTTAAATTCTCGAGCTATAACTAAAATAACCTTGAAAACGGGTGATTAATTGGATGGTTTTCTATATGTTTTTTCCCTGTACAATTTTGACATTTATATGTCAAAAATGTCTCCTACATTAAAACCCGCTATTTCCCCCCATAACAGACACTTAAACAAAATAAAGCACCCAGGCACCTCAAAATTACCCGCCAACAACCTTTGAAAATGGAATCTCAAGATTCAAATGAAAAATTTTCTCCAAATTACTATTCCATTACAGAGGAAATCAACACCTATGCCCTAAAAGAAGAGCACACACTATCTCTTAGTTGCATTTCAGGTTTTTATACTCAAATGGCCAGTAAATGTCGATACTCTTGCCCCACAGCCCAAAAAAACAAAACCACGAAACTCACCCAGAGCTCGCAGTGGATCCTACACCTGCAATCGTCGATTTATCCATTAAACCAAAGACCAAAACAAAAAAACAACCCCCTCAACTTGAACTATTAACAATTATTTGCGAACTCGACGAAGAAAACCCCCACAGCAAAAAAACCAAACAACGCTACACAATCACCTATTCAGATCCCGGAGACATAAAAAAACAGATTCAAAACAGCCGCTACACATCGCTACAGAATTTTCAACTAAGCCTAGAAGCCTCTCAGCTCAAACAAACCGATAAAATCGACCACCTCATCTCGGTAGATGCCATACGCACAAAACTAATTCCCTACAACTTTCAACTACACACCGCCCTACAGGTTATAAACGAGATGAATGCAAACGCCATTTTAGCCGATGAAGTGGGGTTGGGCAAAACCATAGAAGCCGGCTTAATCATGAAGGAGCTTCTATTAAGAGAAGAGGTTAATTCGGTACTTATTGTTGCACCCAAAAGTCTACTGTCTCAGTGGAAAAGCGAGATGGCAGAAAAATTCGCCGAATCCTTCTCCATAATTAACGGCGGCGGGAAACGCATCGATTTAGCCTCCAACAACCGCCTGATATGCTCTCATAACATGTTGCTAAAAAAGCATGAAGCGCTTGCAAGCCGAACTTGGGATCTAGTTGTGATAGACGAAGCACATGCCTTCCGCAACACCCATAGCAAAGGCAGAGTGGCACTGGCAGATATGCGCAAAAACCATCTGCTCCTGTTAACCGCAACACCGCTGTGCAACCGCTTAACAGACCTCTACAGCATTGTGGATTTGATTCAGCCGGGACTTTTAGACAGTGAACGCGCGTTTATCTCGCGGTTCGCCGAGGATGTCCGAAGCCGAGTGGTAAAGCCACAAGAAGCCACCTGCCTCAGACGCACCATCCACGAGGTTATGTGCCGCACGCGCCGAGAGCAGACCGGCATCCCCTTCACAAAACGCTGTGTGGAGTCTCGGACGCTTGAACCCAACAAATACGAGCGAGAATTCATCGAAGAAGCAACCGAGTACCTGCGCAAAGTTAGCGATAACCACTTTAAAACCATCGAAACATTAGTTGCTGAGAACCCATCAAGAAAAATGTCGGCGTCACAGAGCAACGCCATTTTGGTATTCCAAGCCGTAACTCTACAACAATCCTTTTCGAGTTCGCCCTATGCATCCATAGAATCGCTCAAGAGACGCCAGCAACGGTTTCCCATGGAAACCGAAGCCACCAATAAGCTGATAGAGATGGCGCAAAAAGTTAAGGGTGCAAAAATGGAACTGCTGAGAAATGTTTTAAACGAGATTCCCTGCGAACAAGCGGTCATTTTCTGTTTACGCAAAATTACTGCCCACAAAATCAAAGAAATGCTCGACGCTGAATTCGGACGGGCCGCTATCTATGTGGGTGATATGAACCAGGCGGATAGAGATCAGGTGATTGCCAACTTTAAGAGCGGCGAAACCAAATACCTCGTCGCCACTGACGCCGCCGCAGAAGGCCTCAACCTACAGAACTGCTGTGTCATGTTTAACTATGACCTGCACTGGAACCCCATGAAAATCGAGCAACGCATCGGCAGAATCCACCGCTATAAACAGGATCGTGATGTAACAATCTTCAACTTAGCCGTCAAAGACACAATCGATGACTATGTGTTACATGTGCTCTATCAAAAAATCGATTTATTCACCATGACAGTGGGCAAGATGGAGACGGTGCTCGCCGACCTCAAAGAGGGCTCACAGGATATACAGAAAACCATCGGGGAGATACTCTTGCGTAGCAATTCACGCCTTGACATCCAAAGGGAACTGGAAAAACTAGCAGAGAACCTCAATGTAGTGAGAGAAAATCAAGAGCTAGCAGAGCAGTTCACACAGGGAGTTTTGGATTGAACCCAAAAACAGAAATTCGCGGATTCTTCGAAGCCTATGTTCAATCCAGAGGCGGAATACTTTCCCATCACGCAGATGACACCATTACCGTCGTTTATCCAAACGGAAGTGCCCAAGAGTTCACCTATCAGCCAAATGTTGCAAGAGAGAAAAAAATACCTCTTCTCACTCTGGGAAGTCCCGTTTTCCAGCAAATACTCAAAGAATCTATAGAAAACGGTGCACTATGCCAAATCTGCCTCAGTCCCAACGATAGCTTCGAAAAGCTCCTATTATCTTACTTTAGAGATACACCAAATACCTGTCTGGCTTGTCAGAAAACTCAAACAGTGCATGGCATCCGAGTCTGTACCCGAACGGAGCCCTGTTTTCACCAGATAAACAACGGCAAAATCATATCTATAAAAACTACCAAGAAAGAGTCTGTACGGTTCTTTCAGTTCTACTATTCTGTGAACTTCCAAAACAAGCTCCGCGCAAAAAGCGAAGAAACAATCACCATCCTGCTCGACGAAGCGGGCAATTGTGCTGGCGGCGTATTCAACTTGACGGCTGTTTTAGAGAATGAGGCGGTGAATGTTCAGGACTTTAAATCAAAAATAAAACCCGAAATTTACAACGCGCTGAAAACGGAAGCGGATCAGAAGATAACTGCACTTCTCAAGGCGAAGATGCCTCTTTTTGAGTTGCCGCTTGGCAAGGAGAAGCGGATGAGACTGCGCAGTTTTGAGCGGCGGCTAAGACAGGAGCGGCGGGAGAGAGTTATCTCCAAGAAGCATGATTTTGACTTCCAGAAATGGCAATCTAACTATGAGGCGCTTTTGCAGCGAGAAGAGGAGTCCTACCAGACCAGCATAACCGTAAAACTCCAAAACCTCCTCATAATCAACACATCAAAAATCAAATTTGAAGTCACCCTTAACAACAAAGCAACCATACAATCCACAGTTACTATAGGCATTGCCACTCCCGAAGTCATTTGCTCACTATGCAGAAAAACCCACATCGAAGGCTATACAACTGAAGATGGTTTCTATGTCTGCGGAGAATGCATTCGCCAATCGGTGGATTTAGGAAAAATCTACTCCAAAAAGGCACCGCTAACTCACGACGAAACCTTGGGCGAATATTTTGAGCGTGACAAAGGGTTTGTCTGCTCAGTCTGTGGCAAACGACACAGCCGTCTCCTCGAATTCAAATGTAGCCACGACAACACAAGCATATGTATCTACCACTATGATGTCTGCGATATCTGCGGCAAGCCCTTCTCCAAACTCAACCTCACCTACACTGACGAATTCAGAAAAAAACTATGCCCCAAACATGCCAAAAAGGAGGTCTAAGGATAAATCACAAAAAATTCAGCGGCATCTTAAAGGAAATCGCAGAGCAGCCCCCTGACCGTGACATAGCAGACCTGTTAGCGGACAAGTTGCAGATTCCAATGGACAAGGCCGAGGAGCTGGCGGATAGAATAAAAAAGACTCACAACCAAACCCCTGAGACGCCTTATGTAAGGGCAGTTGTGGAGAAGCTTTCTAAACCCGCACAGCAAGCAGGGGCTTATTTGGTTGAGTGCCTCTCGGATAAGGAGCTTGAGATTTTCATGCAGTGGCTCTTTAAGACATTGGGGTATGAAGTGTCGAGCATATGGTTGGCTAATGGAGGCGCTGATTTAGTTGCTATCCACAACGGCGAGAAGGTTGCGGTTTTAGCACAAAAATGCCCTCCAAACTATGCCCTTACCGATGCCACTGTTTTGGCCGCTCAGCAAGCCCAAAACACCCATGGATGTAGCCGTTCAATTATCATAACTACCGCATGCTTCACCGAACAAGCAGTTGCGGCGGCACAGAGCTGTGGTGTGGAACTGTGGGACCGCGCTATCTTAACCGCCAAAATCGACGAGGCAAAGGAGCGAGCCGCACAAGATAACCAGCAAACAAGTTTCCCGCCCTATCAGGGTTCGCTTCTGCTGAGCCTTCTAATGCTGGCAGAAACCAAAACATTTCTCATCGAATCCAAAGCAGAAGGAAAATACGATCTGTTTTTGCCCGGTATAAAATACCCTCTTTTGACCTTTGAAACCTGCAACGGTATTATTATGCGGTGCGTGTTCCGAATCAAGTATAATGAACCGGTTTCTGAAGGTGACGGCGAACAAGTAATTAGAACAGACAAAAGCACCAACATGCAAGAACCAGGTGACTTGGAAGCCTATAGGTTAATTATCCAATATCTATCACAGTTCGTAGAGTAACCCCTAAATCAGCTTATAGCACTGGATAACTTTTTTTTTGACTTCCAAACACACTAACACCACCACAACGCCCAGCCAAACTAAATCAGCTTATAGCACTGGATAACTTTTTTTTTGACAGGTTGAACCACAAGTTGCCTTGTCTTGGAAAAGAGGTATGTTTTGTTATTTTAGTTGTTTATTGTTCTTTGGGTTGGTTTGTTTTGGTAGGTGTGTTTTTGCCGGTTTGTTCTGCCTGATAGTTTGCGTTTGCAATTATAGCGCTATGGAGCAGAGACGTTGTGGGGTATGCGTTTATGAGGAATTTGATGTCTTTTGGGAGGCATTCTCCTCCGATGCCGGTGCGTGCTTCTGCTAGGTCTACGTTCCATTTTGTGTTGGCGGCGTTGCGTAGTTCGT
>JAIRTW010000077.1 GCA_031254875.1 Candidatus Bathycorpusculum termitum | reverse complement strand
TGATTCTTTGTGGTTGTTGGCGCAAAGGTACGGTACGACTACTGGTGCTATTAAGTCTTTGAATGGGCTTACAAGTAACACAATTTATCCCGGGCAAAAACTCCAAATCCCCCAAACGACTTAAAATCCTAATTTTCCTTCTTTTTAGTGCGTTTTAGTTTGCGTATTCCCAGAGCAAGCATTGGTTTCCTGGTGATTGGGCTTCATGTTATTAACTTTGACCGTATTACGCGGACTTGCTAACAGTACACATTGTCAACCTTTCGTATTTTCTGCCTTCGAACACACTATCTTGATCATATCTCTTTCGTGTTAATATGGGAGTTGTCCTTGAGGTATTCCACAACCCAAACCAAACACTCCATAAAGCCACAACCAGCATAACCACCATCTGACGTGTTGATATAGTGTTAGGTTAATCCCTAACTCTGCAAGTTTTTGGTAATATGTTTTTTAGTGTTTGTGTAACTCGTTTAGATTTGACTAAAAATTAAAAATAACCTTAAATCGCGCCATAGTAATATAAAAATTGTTAGGGATAATATTGCCAAAATGTTGGTAATATCCATAGAAAATTTCGTATAGTTTCGACTGTATTTGAGGCTATTTTTGAATTTCAATCAAATTTAAGAGATTTCCACTCTCACATTGCTATGACCACATTGTAAATTAGTGGTAAACTACATCCATTAACCGTGGCGTAGACTAAAGTATAATGTGGTCAAAACAACATATTACCAAAAAATGGAAAAGTTAGGGGTTAACCATTTGTTATTGTTGTTGGTGTTTGTGGTGTTTGTTTGTTGTTTTCTTGAGGCGGGTGTTGCGGTTGGTCGGGACTATTTTCTTGGGGTTGTGTTGCTGTTGTTGGGATGTTGTTTGTTGGTTGTGTAGTTTCGTAGGCTAGGAGGCTTGCTGTGAGTAAGGCGGCTATTACAATTACTATTATGCCTTTTTTGGTTATTTTTATTGTGATATTTGGGTTGTTTGTCATGTTAGCGTGTCCCCCAGGTTTTTCCTTTCCAAAGTGTGAGCCAAGAGTATAGGTAGACAAAGGTGAGAATGATTGATACTGCAAAAAAGGCGATTCGATATGGTATGTCTTTGAGTGTGAAGTATTCTACTAGTAATTTATCGGATAGTGCGACTAGGGTTGAGACTATTAAGAGTCCTGTGAAGTAGACAATAACTAGTTCATATTTTCCTATTAGTACTAGGCCGACGGTGTTTATTAGTAGTGAGATTGGTGAGATGAAGGTTACAAATAAAGTTGTATAGAAGAGGATTTTTTGCATTGGATTTTTTTTTGTGAAGAATTTAGCGGCAAATATCATACCGCGAAAGCCGCTTCTGCCCCATCGTATTTGTTGTATGAGAAATTTTTTGAGTTTGTGGGGCGCGAAGGTGTAGGCTTGTGCGGTGGATTGGAATTTGGATTTGCCGCCCATGCGCATCATTAGGTTTGTCATTTGGCGGTCGTCGCCTGATATGACTTCGCGACCGAGGAATTTTTCGTTTAGCCACTCTTCGGTGACGCTTTCAAATTTTTCTTTGCGGTAGGCTGATAGTACGCCTGAGCAACAGATAACCATGTTGAATATGCTTTCTATGCCTTTGCGGAGTCTAAATGAGTCGGCGTACCAGACTTTTTGGAATCGTGCGATTATGGTGTTGGTTTTTGGGTCTCTGTCGTTGGCGACGATGGCACTACCGCATACACAGTAGACGTCTTTGTCGGTGAAGGGTTGGACTAAATTTTTTATGGCGTCGGGTTTTAGGATTGTATCACTGTCTACGCATACTAGGATTTCACCGGTGCATTGTTTGAGGCCGGCGGCCATTGCGTGGCGTTTGCCCATATTTTGTTGTTGGGCTACTATTTTGAAGGTTTTTTCTTGACTTTTTTTATTGATGACTTCTAGGGTCTTGTCTTTGCTTTTGTCGTCGATAACGATTAGTTCTAATTTGTCTTTGGGGTAGTCTGAGTCTAGGATTGAGTCGATAGTGTGATCTATGCCGTTTTCTTCGTTGTATACGGGAACGATGACGCTTACGTGTGGGCGGTATCCTTTGTCGGGTGTGGGTTTGTATAGGTAGGTGGTTGTTATGCGGAAAATTAGGAAAGGGGTTACGACTGTGCCGTAGATAATTAGTAATAGGTATGCCCAGTGGAGTTCATACATGCCTACTCTGCTTAGGTACATGAAAGCTAGGATTGCTACTGTTATGTAGAGGGTTATGTAGCATAAGATGGCTTTTTTGATAAGCTGAGACATGTAGAGACCTTTTTTAAAAAAAACAGTTATTGTTTAATGTTGTTTTTGGTTGTGCACTGTTATTTATGAGGCTGTTGTGTTTTGAGGGGTTAGTTTCGCTTGGTAGTTGCTATCTTGGATTATGGCGCCGTGGAGTAGGGGTGCTGTGGGGTATGCGTTTATGAGGAATTTGATGTCTTTTGGGAGGCATTCTCCTCCGATGCCGGTGCGTGCTTCTGCTAGGTCTACGTTCCATTTTGTGTTGGCGGCGTTGCGTAGTTCGT
>JAIRTW010000078.1 GCA_031254875.1 Candidatus Bathycorpusculum termitum | reverse complement strand
CCAAACTTTGCTAGGTCAGCTGGTTTTTGAGAGTGGATGTTGCCGTTGTTAAATACCGGTATCTGGTTGAAGGCTGTTGCGCCAAATGAACCCACGCCATCGATAGTAATTTCGAGATTACCGTTGACTAGTTTAACGGTTGCAGTGCCTACTACGTTAAAGTTGTTTCCTACAAGCATATCAAGCTTAACACCCTCAGGACTTTCAAGATCAGCACGGTTTAGAGTTGCATAGACGAAGTGGTTGCTGTTTGGTACCACATAGGGCGTGTTGGGGTTGTTTTTGTCATTGAAGTAGGGGTTGTCGTTTTTAGGGTTAAGACCTGCTAGGATGGCAGCTCTGTTGCCTGCGTTGGTTGCAGTTACTGAAGTGTAAGCTGGACCCAAGACGCGTTTGTTTTCAGAGACCTTGTTGTCAAATGAGGGGTCTTTAGATCCAAAGAGTACCACAATTTGGCGTTGTTGGTCGATTGGAGCGTATCTTTCGTCATTGCCCACTATGAATATAGCGCCGCTGACATATTCTCCAACTACTGTAGAGGCCAGTTTAGTGTTGTATCGGCTAATGTATGTTTCACGGTTGGCAAGTATATCATCTACGATTGCGCTATAGTCAGCATACCAGGCTGTGCCTTCAATTTTTTGGATCTCCCAGGTGAACCAATTATCAGCATACCCAGCGTTGCCGTCGACTTTGAGGATGAGGTTCCATACAACAATCTGAGCAACGGCTTTGCCGTATAGGTCATCTTTGATTGACCCAACTTTGTCATTGACGTAGTCAAGTGCTGCTATGAGGTAGAGCATGTCATCATCGTTAAAGCCGTGGTTTGATACGTCAAATATGTAGTTGCCATAGATGTTGTGTGCACCTAGATCTGCACAGAACGAAGGCGCTATGGTGCCATCAGGTAGTACGGTGTCAAATCGCTCAGTAGAAAGCTGTTGTCCGCTGCCATCAGGTTTGCTCATGGCATCATAAACAGAGCCCTCACCGATCAATTTTATATTCAGGGCGTATCCACCGCTATATTGAACTGCAAAGGTGCCGTCAACGTTTGTTTGGCTTATGGAACTCATGATGTTGCTGTTGCCGATATAGATGTACAATGGTTCAGGTTGCTCAAAAACTTCGGCGGCTTTGCCGGTGAGCACCTCAACTATGGCATACCAGCCTGCATTGAGTTTAACTTCGCCAAATTCAATCCGTCCGGTAAGTGCATTGAGGCCGCATTGGGCAATAGGGGCACCTGCAGGAGCGGTGCAGTCGGCGTTTGCCTTGTAGAGTTCAAACTTTATGCCAGCAAGGATCTCTGCCTGCTGTGCACCTGTGTAGCCGCTAAACCAGGTTTTGAATTCTAGGCCATTAACAGTTTTTGCTACGCTGACATTGGTCATTGGAGAGGGTAGGGTAAAACTGCCGTTGCATGAGTATGTGTAGAGCTCAGCATTTGGATTAACAAGTGGCTGAACCAGGGGCTGGTAGACAACCAGAGGCTGGCTGTTGCCGTCGACACTGACTAGGAACTTCATGCCGGTTACTAGATTAACTGCTTGTGCAGCTGTGGCATTGAAGCTAAAAGTGGTCTGAGTTGTACCAAGGGGCACACCCACATAGAATTCCTCGCCAGGTTTCACTTGTGTTAGGGTTGTGTGGTTTTCGTTGGTGAAGATTGTGTTTGTACCTGTGGTGAAGGTTAAGTCGAAGTCTAGTTTGGCTATTGCATAGTTGTATGAAACGCTAAATGGTCCATAGTAGGCATAGTTTGCGTCTTCGGTTACTTTGTTGGCTGCGCCTTGCATTGTTACATCTATGTCGTATTGTGTGGCTAGGTCGAATCGGTGTGCGTATACTTCGTCAATTATTTCGCGGGTCATTATGCCATTTTGTGGGTCGATGTATGCGATGTCGGGGTGGATGATGCGCCATATGACTGTTTGTGCTAGCGCGATACCGTTGGGGGTGTTAAGGCCGTAGTTGATTGATACATAGTTGAGTACTGCTAGAATCTGATCTTTTTGGGTTTGTGTGAGGGCATCATAGTCGTTTAGCTCGACCATGCGATAGGTCACACCGATATTAGTTGTGACTGTTTGATTTACGCATACAGCATAAATCGTATTGCCGCCTTTATCAACTAGTTTCATCAGAGTCGACGATGCCGCGGTTGAGCCGCCGTTAGTATAGTGTATTGTATTGGTTGATCCAGTGCCGTTCACCCATGCAGTGATTGTGTAGACACTGTCGTCTGCTGCTCTTGTCATCTGCGGTAGTGCCGCAAAACAACCGACAACAAGTGTCAGCAGTATCATAACAGATGCAAAACGTTTTATTTTATTTTTCATTACATTCACCTTACAATCCCAAGTTTATCATGCGGAATTGTTCAGCAAATGAGTGTTAAAACATTATTTAAAGAGGTATTTCAAACCGGGAATATCACGATTTTAGAAATATCCCCTGCCATAACCCAGCACACCAACAGCAACAACCACAACACATTACGAACCGACCACTTTTCTAAGCCAACAAGATATCCCTACTAAGAAATAGACCACACCTATTAAAGAAAATCCTCATCCTGCCGCTCATCCAGCGGATTAAGAGTTATCTTTCGGAAAATAAGCGCAAGCGACTCCTCAGTAAAATTAAGCGCACTCTGCCCCTCAGCAGTCAAACGATAAATTTTCCTTGGACGCTCATAAGACATATCCCACTTGCTATCTATGAAACCCTTCTTCTCAAGCGAACCCAACAACGGATAAATAGTACTGGGCCCAAAATAGACCCCAAAATTTTTCCGAAGCTTGGTAATAATTTGATAACCATACATAGACTCTAGACTAAGAAACTGTAAAACAATCACATCAAGTAAGCCCTTCGTGAGCTTTGCTGAAACTTCTTTCTGAGTACTAGACTTAAACATACTCCCCTCTTCTCGTTTGCTCAAAAGCTACACTATACACGCACCAATATAAGCCTTGTCCACCTACAGCAAAATTGCTCAACTACAGCAACATTTCCACCAAAACACCAAAAAAATCAAAAACACAACACACCCAAACCACAACTACAAAAATACACAACTACAAAAATTGGCCGCATAAAGAACCAGCATACAGCAATTTTTAAAAGGACACCCAGCATTTGATTAATTCTAACCCAGAGGAATAGAAGGTTGGAACCAGTAAGCGGTAAAAAAATCGTCCTCACAGCATCAGCCACAGAAATGAGTGACTTCCTAAATAACCCCTTCATCGCCTTCTCAGGAGGCTTTGGCAAAGGACCAATCCCCCTCTCTTATGTACGAAAAAACCTCTACCCACACCGACCACAACGAACAGACGGACAAGCCAGCTACGTACCATATGGACTACGAAAAGTTGAAGCTATCCTCCTCAAAGGCGGATTCTCACCAGACGACATCGCAATCGCTTATCCAGAAGACCTAGACAAATTCATCGGCCCACAAACCAAAGTTGTCGGCATATCCAGCATGGATCCCACAGGCATGGGCTATGTCAGCAAAACCTACAGCTCCATCGTAGGCGGCGGTGAATCCATGAACCGCATCGAATTCCGCAAACTCGTCATGCACCCCGCCATCAAAAAATATAAACCAAAAATCATCGTTGGCGGTTATGGCTCATGGCAACTTGAACGCCAACAAATCTCAGAAAGCTATGGAGTCGATTGCGTTTTAATGGGAGGCAGACCAGGCCCCATCGTAGAACTGTTTAAAAAAGCCCTCAACGACGAACCACTTCCCCGCATAGCAAAAGCCGACGAATCCTTGGACAATTGGAACTACAACCAAGAAATGCCCATAACCCAAAACGTCGCTATCCATGGTGCAGTAGAAATCAACAAAGGCTGCGGCCGAAACTGCCAATTCTGCACACCCACCATGCAACACAAAATCGATGTGCCGATGGAAAAAATCATGGCCGAGGTTGCCTTAAGCGTAAGGCAGGGCAGCGACCACATCACCCTAATAACCGAGGACATGTTCCTCTACGGCGCAAAAGACCCCAAGTTTGTTCCTAACCGCGAAGCAGTAATTAAACTCTTCAAAACCATTGCAGAGTACCCGGGCGTAAAAAGCATACAAGCAGCCCACATGTCACTGGCACCGGTCTGGAACGACCCCAAAATGATAAACGAACTTGCAGAAATACTCATTGAAAAATCCTGGTACTCATTTGGAAAAAAACCAATAATCACAGCAGAAACCGGCATCGAAACAGGCAGCCCACGCCTGATGAAAAAATACATGGCAGGCAAAATGCTACCCTTCCAACCCGAACAATGGCAAGACGTTGTCACTAACTCATTTGGCATCTTAAACGACAACGACTGGTATCCACTGGCAACACTTATCATTGGGCTACCTGATGAGAAAGAAGAAGACATGCTTCAAACATTGGAGCTGATGGATAAACTCAAAGGCTACAATGCATTCTATGTACCACTCTTCTTTGTACCCCTAGAAAATTGTGTGTTGATGAAACAAAAAGGCACAGAAATGGATTCACTTAGCAAAGCCCGTTGGGATTTCTTCATCAAATGCTGGGAATACAACATTAAAATCTGGAAACCGACTTTTCTAGAAAATCGCCTGCCAAACCCAATGCTGTATAACACCTTTGATAAATTCATCATTCCCTACTTCGGCAAAATCTTGGGTGCCTACTATGGATTGACACGCGGCGCAAGCGGCGAACAATTTAAACAGGCTGTCTATCAGCTAAGTATGCCCATGCCGGATAACGGCAGAAGAGTAAAAGGAAAAGTAAAAACGAAAATTTAGGCAGACTCTTCTTCTGCCATATCTTTATTATTTTCTGGCTCTATTTCTAAACTATCCAAATCCGCGTCAGGCACAGCTCCTTGTGTAATTGTGGGGCTGTCTGTTTGGACGGGTTTAATTATCTTTCTTGCATGCGTAATGTAGCCGGTGTGCCCGGTCATCATGGTATTGGGTCGGGTTTTGCCGCGCTCCACCTGCATTGTGCGCATGAGACATTCGACTGTTTCGATGAAGACAAAACCACTGTCGCGAAGTGCCTCAGTTGTCCGCACAACTTGGTCGATAGTGGGACTAAATGAGACAACAACGCCGGATGGTTTGAGCGCCTCGTAAACATGGGGAATTACAAGCCAGGGAACAGCTAAATCCAAAATGGCTGCATCCAGATCACGTTCTTCAATACCCATCGTAACGTCGCCGCTTTTCATCTCCACATTATCGATGAGTTTGGAACGCTGAAGATTTTTGGCGGCGTTTTTCTGGAATTCAGGACGCAACTCGTAGGTGTAGACTTTCCCTGTAGGACCAACATAATGCGCCAATGCGGTTGTCAGAGCTCCCGTGCCGGTGCCTGATTCGAACACACGACTGCCAGGTCCAATACCGCTAAACATCACAATCAAAGCGGCATCTTTGGGGTAAACGATTTGGGTGTTGCGGCCAGATTTCATCATGTAGTCCGTTAAGTCCGGTTTGAGCGTTGTGAAGGTGACACCGAGGCTGCTTTTTATGGGTTCCCCGAATTCTTTGCTGATGATTTCATCGAGTTTCAAGTAGCCCTTGTGGGTATGGAAAGTCTGACCAGCCTGCATTTTAATCATGTAGGTTCGGCGTGCATCAAGGTAGATGAGCACATAGTCACCATCTTGGATTATATCAGCCAAATTTTGTTCCTCTTAAAAGTGAGAGATACATCTTGCCCCATTTAAGCTTTAAAACCTCCCGACCGCTAAATAAGTGAGGAGACCCTCACAGAGAAAAACCTGTCGCAGTTAACGTAACTTGCAGAGTATCAGTTAGGTCAGGGGTAACTTCGCAACTTGTAGGTTAAGGGTTTATTGTATGAGATGGGCGGAAATACACCACTTTGGAAATTCGGCGCTTGTTTAGCCAACCCATTCTTGACAGCTGGTTTAAGTAGTTGCTTTCGATCGCGCGACATCTGCCAGTGAGGTTGGAAACCTGCACGGCATCACACTCACCCTTTGATGTAACACCGAGATAGGTTTTCCGAAGATGATCCGGTAGACTGATTAGATTAGATTCAGGCATCGGCATCGGCGGCGGATTAATCTTTGAAAAGTTGTTCTCGATATCATCGAGTCGCACTCTAATACTCATCATTTCTCTATATATCTGCTCCAACACTGACCTTCTGACCAGATGTTTCCCACTCCTTTTAAACAGGCAAGCACAAGTACCGAAGTTTATTTAATTGTTTTTGAGAACACCGCTTCTCTGTTAGTGAAAGAAACTGGGAAAAATGCGAAGATAACTTTACAATCTTGCAAACCTAAGTTTGCAAGCGCTTGGAAACTAAGTAAAAACAATGTGGCCTACAATCAAGCTATTTGCTCAACAGACAACTTGCTAAGCCAGAGACAAAACTAAAAAGGTCACCCGTTTAGGCTCCGCTTATCAATATTTGTACGCTAAACGTTTGAATCGGACCAACCTCTGAAGCGACATGCAGCGTTAATGTTACTGGGGTTGATTCTCCTTGATCCAGAGCCCTTCCAGACCAGTCCCACGTCACCATCAACCATTTGCTTGCATCTGATGGATCCCAGTTAACCGCTACCATATTGAGAGTCAATGCCGCTGAACCAGTATTTTTAACATATATGGTTTTACTTACCGCTCCACCAGGAGATATAGCGCCCCAATCTATACTGACCAAAGACCGCGTGCAACCGCTGTCAGAATAAATATCCAAAGAAGGCGATAACGAGATAGACACAGACGGATTAGACACAGACGGATTAGACACAGACGGATTAGACACAGACGGATTAGACACAGACGGATTAGACACAGACGGATTAGACACAGACGGATTAGACACAGACGG
>JAIRTW010000061.1 GCA_031254875.1 Candidatus Bathycorpusculum termitum | reverse complement strand
GTGATGTTTTTCGGGTGGGGGTTTGGTGAGATTTGTGGGTTTAGGGGGCGGTTGAGTTTGTGGTGGTGTTTGTCTAGGGGTTGTGGGTGGATTTCTGTTTTAGGGTGTGTGTGGGCGGTGTTGGTTCTTTGAGTCTGTGGTGAAAGGTGTTGGATCGTTTTGTAGTGTGAGTTATTTTGGCGGGTGTTTTGTGGTGTCTTATGGTGCTTATTTTGACAAGCAAGCCCTTGTTTAAAGGGTTATGAATTCAAAAACATTCTATTCTGAACAATAGAAAAATCCTAAAAATAACACTGTATGTTACTTATGGATACATGATTTTTTTTAACATAAACCTGCTTATTTCTCATAATTTTTCTTTAACCTGTTAATATCTGAAAAAATTACAACTTTGTGTAACCTGTTTATTTTTGCACAGTTTAGTAGTACGTTGTAACATCTAAATGTTTACATGTTTGCCATGGCGTGGTTCTAGATTTACCGTGTCCAGGATACGCAGTAAAATAAATTTTTAGATGTTACACAGCAGTAGTGTGTTTTGCTAATCGACTTGTTTTTTAGCTATTTTTGTGACGGATCCATATTAGTGATAATGCCCATATCTAAAAGCTATTCCTAAATTTGGAAGTTAAGGATAAATTAGTCCATTCAGCTGTATTGTAATACCCGTTGGTTTATGTGATTCCCCTCAACCTTGATAAACAAACTCTAACAAGACTTCGGCATCTAACAGGTACAGTCCATTATCAATTTTTAGGCTTCACCATTAACTTAGAAGACTGCGCCATAATCGACAACTTCAATTCCTCCGCTCAAAACTTAACTGATGTGCTGGCTGTAAGACTTATTGCGCCGTTGCTTAGTCACTACGCAATGGGCAAACCTTCACCTTTGACTGGTAGACTTATCAAGTTCAAAGATTTACCCGGTGGTTACGCCTATGAAGGTGCGTTTATCAATCGTGCGGTAAAACCCCTTGAGTGGGTCTTTGGTGACAGTCCCGCTTTGCTTTCTGACGCTGCAGAGCTTTTGGGTGGTCGAAGGATGAGTTTAGGCGATGTATCTGCAGAAATTTCGGTGTTGCGATACCTTCCTTTGACATTTATTCTCTATGTCTCTGACGAGTTTGGGGCATCTGCCAATATACTCTATGACGAATCTGCCGCTAGCTTTTTGCCCACGGAGGATCTGGCGGTGCTGGGTGAACTGACCGTTCTGAGGATCATAGCGGCAAAAGAAATGGTCTTGAAAAAGAGGTTTCTTTTCTGATGATATGCCTTTTTGATGATAACGGTTTTTTCCAGCACAAATGAACACTCTAAAATGTATGCTGATAGGATCATCGTGCATAGGGTATTTAAAAAGCCAATATCTGCTACCGTTTGTTTAGCAGTATGTAGTGTCCAGTTTTTATCCCCGCGAATAGATTTGGAATTTTGTTGTTAGAAAATCTGCCGGAACTACGGATTATCTATAATTTCAGATATTTTCTATTTACTGAAATATGTACACAAAAAAACTCTTTCTAAAATGGCTCTAAACTATACAATATGTGTTATCATTGACATGTTTCCTCAAATATACTGGTGATAAAAAACACATCTTGCCCCTAAGGGTGAGCTACAAAACAGTCTGCCTAAACCGGATCTGGGTAAATTTTGTTTAAGTAACAGCTGAGCTAACATAGACCTCAACCTTAACTGTGGGCATTTTTTCTTTTCCGAGAAATTGGGACAGAGATCCTGTCCAATAGGGTTTAGAGTCTGCTGTATAGCTCATCGTCTCAGAAATCCCCCGCCACAGTAATGCTTTGTCGTAGTCGCGGGCGTCTGTTGGCATGAATTCAAAGATAGATCGACTGGCAATGATAATAATTTTCTTTTTCATGCGGGATATAGCGACGTTTATGCGGTTTAGGTTGAGCAGAAACTCACTTTCCGTGCGTACATAGTCGGGATCGCTGACACAAGAAGAGATTATTATAAAGTCTGCTTCGCCGCCTTGATAACGCTCTACAGTATCAACCCGTACATCCCCGCGGCCGTCATCTTGGAGAAGGTTCTTGAGTAACCCCTTCTGTGCATTATGGGGTGTGATTATGCCGATGCTTTTGGTCTCTGTGGTCTTAATAAGAGCCTGCACGATGGCGGCTTCGATAAGATTAGACTGAAAACTCTCAGCTTCATCATGTACAATCAGAACAAACACGTTTTGTGCCGCCAAAGCGGCTTCTAAACCATCCGTTTCAGATTTCACCTGTGGCAATGTCAGCGCCTGATTCGAGTGAAAATCAATGCTATCTTTCTCATACACCCATTCCCGCAGAAAATTGGCAACGATTGAGTGGCATCGGTGGCTTTCAGAGAGGCGTACGGCGGGTATGTCGACAGGGTTTCTGCATCTAATCCGCTCCAGCCCAAGCTCATCATTACGCAACAACCTTAGAAAATCCATTGCAGATAGAAAAGATGCCATTTCCTCGAGTGTACGTCGGTCTTCTTTTTCCCAGTTATGGGCGACAATGGGGGGTAGTTGACGGTGGTCGCCTGCGACAAGGATTTGACTGTTTTTAGATAGGAAGCTACCTGAGAGGATGAGTTCAGGTAGCCGCATCATACTGGCTTCATCCACGGCTAGCAAATCAAAAAAGTCTTCACCCCACGGTGGTTCTTTGTCGCCGATTTTTTTCATCAAACCATATAAGCTGGGTGGTGTGAGACACAACACCAGAGGGGCGTTGACTTTGCTTGATGGTAGGGTGGATTGATTCATAAGGCAGTCGGCAACTTCTTTCACGGTTTTTGCGTCCTCGTTGTAGTTGAGATATTTGACGCCCTCTATTGGTTGTGTCGATCCGGCATTGCTACTCAAGACACGATAGATGTTTAGATCTGTTAAGTCTCTGTTGCCTTCCGCGGTGTATTCCTGCCAGCATCGGGCGAGTTTAGTGACAAATTCTTGGATGGCTTTGTGGGTGGGTGCAACCATCAAAACACGGCAGGATGACTTTGTTTGATGTGCGGCTATGTGCGCAAGGACCGCAAGCTGGAGGGTTTCGGTTTTGCCTGTGCCTGGTGGACCCTGTAGCATAATGACGGGGTCTTTACCAAACACGTGGTCTATAAGGTGCTTCTGTTCGGGTTTGGGTGCTATACGTCTGTTCTCGATCCAGCGCAAAAAAGATGTTGCCGTATCATTGGGCAGAGCCGTATGGGTGGAGCCGTCAGTTTTACCTGCCAAATAATTCGCCAGTAGACAGTAGAGTGCGTTGTTGGCGGCATAATCGAGGCATTTGGTTGCGCGGTCAGAGATGATGTCATCTGCTAATTCGTCGAGGATATAGTAGCGTCCCGCTTCGAAGAGTTGCATAAATTTTTTCTTTGCCTTCTCAGGGTCAGTGGTTGGCAAGTTATGCCAAGTGCTGTATTTGCTACTCTTGCCACTTGGCCAGTTGACCACCTTCACAACGATTTCAAGTTTGGGCACGTTAACCTTATCGACGATGACGCGGGCTGATTTCTCAACTTCGGCGGGTGAGTGCTTCTCGGTTTCCTCAAACTGCCCCTCGCTGTTGCGGCACAATTCTGTGATGACCATCCAGTCGCCTGAACTTGACTCGTCTGAGCCTTTGACTCTGCAGGCGTTGGCAACGCATTCCGCTTTGGGTAAGCCGATACCCTCATAGATCAGTTTACCAACGACGATAAACTCCTGTTCCAACTCATCCACTTTGGTGCATTGGAAAATCAGCGAGCGTCCAGACGCCACCCGCTGATAGGGTAACATTGCGTAATGCTGATACATTTCTTGACGTTTGGAGAAGTATTCTAAGTCGAGAAATTCTCTGCAACTACGCTCCAAAGTGGATTCGCCCAGCGAAAACTCGGAGATTTTTGGAACAGCTATGGGTTTTTTACCCAGTCTCCGATTACGGATGGAAAGTGTCCGTTCTATCTGCTCGAGTGCGAGGCAGATTTTGATACCCATGAGATTGAGTTCTTCATCGGTTATGCGTCGGGTTTTCTGCGTATAATCACACCATCTCCGTTTGTCTAAGAGAATTTTGGCTGGACCCTTAACTTGGTCGAAATGGTCGAGGCGTCCTTTGGCACCCCAAAAATATTCGATGGGTAATTGCCCGCTGAATCGGGCCCGCGCAGGGTAGTAACCGTCTGGATTTCCTTTTTTGAGAAAAACGATTGTACCATCGGTGTTTCTGCTGTAGGGCAGAGCGTAGTTGAAGAGACCATCGCGGAAGACCATGGCTAAATCAACGATTGTGCCATCTTTACGTTTAGCTCGCCATTGGTTACGATCGAAGTAGCCGGCTTGCTCAAGAATCGGTAACAACCCTGAGCTGTGGAATCGGAGTGCCTTGCGGCGCTGGATTTCATCTTGGAGGATACTAAACATCGGCTGGTCGATGGCTTGACGTAATCCCAGCAGATCGCGGACTGCACGGGCTTCGACGATTGAAGGCTGGCGGCAGACGGCTTTCATGAGCCCATCGCGTTCTTGACGGCTGAAAAAGTAGAGGTGGATGGGTGCTTCATTGGGGCTGTCTATGGCGTTGGCTACTTTAGTTATGGCATGTATTAGATCTTTAAAGAAACTATCCATCATTACTCTCTCTTCATCGAGACATTGGATGCGATCATCGGGGAGAGAAGTGATGACCTTTGAGACGGTTTGTGGGTCCCCTCTGTAGAGGGTACAACTGACTTTAGCACTGAGCATGGAGACGACATCGAGCATATAGTCCCATTCGACAAAGAGATAAACCCGTATCATTCCGTTGGGCTTATACACAATCGCTGAGTCTATGCCTGCGGCTGGGCTGTCTTCAGGTAATCCGCCATATCCCGTGCCGGTCAGCCAGGGCATCCAACGACTTCGACTCGCATTTGGACTGTTGGGACGAATTCCGCCGAGCATGTACTGGGCCCGCTGGATTAACCAGTCCAGTTTGGATCCGATGATGGGGTTTGTGGATAATTCCTGCACTTTTTGTGCGTCTTTAGGTGGGATAGTTTTGAAGTTGTAGGGACGCAGATTAGTCGTATCCGTTACCGGCTTGAGCTTTGCCAAGTCCTCCAGTTTTGTGATGCCGTGGTGTCTAAGCGTCTTCTGTTCGCCCCGGCTCAAGTTCAAAAGCGCAATACTTTCGTTTTCGACGGTGCAGACGATGCAGCACTCGTTAAAGCCGCAGTTATCACAATGCCAGCAAAGCTGATACTCCACCTGATCAATTGGGGTTTGGTGGATGCGGTTTAATTCGCCGTTTTGGGACATCAAACGCTTTATGTCTTGGATAAGGGGGTTTAGTTTGAATTTTGGAAGGCTGTCGGGATCGAGTTTTTCAAGGCTGGTTTCACGGTTGATGACTCCGCCTTCCAGTTCCACCTTGGAGAGGAGGTTGCCGAGTTCCTGTGTAAGTAGCAGGCTGTATATGGCGACTTGGATACGGTGAGCAGTTTGTTCTTTCCAAGAGGACTTTAACTCAAAAATGCGTACTTTCAATTTACCGTTTTTAAGCGGCCAAATGGCGATTAAGTCGGCGATGCCTTTAACTTCCCATACACCAATGAAACCCTTCATGGGCACCTGATAGAGTAACAGGGGTTTTTGGTTGGCTTTTTCGTCTTCAGAGAGTTTATGCTCAATGACATAGCGGAGGTTATCCATGGAATCTATGGCTTTTTCCCAACCCCGCTTCCCATGCTGTTTTGGATCATAAACCGTAAAGTCGAGGTAATCGGCGGCTTTCTCTTTGAGTTCCGCCACCTTTTTTTCCTCCAATGCCTTACCAACGCCATAGAGCAGAGGGCTTATGGGTTTAAAAGCTTCGGGCCAGACACGTTTTTTGACTTCTTTGGCTTCAAATTTAAGTTTGAAAAAGCGTGGACAGCAGTTGAAGCGAATATACTCAGCGATACCTGAAGCGGTTAGGGTACCCTCAGTCTCTTCTTCGTTATCGCCGTCGGATAACTCGATGCTAAAGTATTCGTCGCTCACTCTACCGCCTGCCTGAGGATGATTATGTCTTTATTTTAGCTGAGCTTATTGTATTTACCGCTGACTAACCCAAAAAGTGCTTCTCAGAAAACAGATAATTCAAATTATACTACAGTCGATGAGACAAAATTTGCATAGTGTCTACACTGCCGGTAATGGCGTTTGAGATAATTATGTCGTTATCTTTTGTTGTTGTGTTTATGTTGATGGATTAAAAAGACGGCGGATTTTTAGTTTCAAGTCGTACACTATTTATTTACCAACAAGAAATCTATTTCCATACAGTTATTGGGCGAAGAGTGATGACGGAGAAATCTATCTCGGAGCGCGGTGTAGAAATGTTGAAGTGGATTCAGAAGGAACAGAAGACAAACGGTTTAGGGATGGTTGAATTCGATAGAATTCCCGATCAGCATGCTGTACGGTTTCTTTTACGCAAGGGGGATCTTTTTGAGCCGCAACAGGGTATGATTAAATCCACATCTGAACCGGAATCGGACGGTGAAGTCGCAGGTGAGTTCCAGGATCATAAACCTTGGGTCTGGCGGACGCCCAAGCCCAAAAAGAAGGGTGATGTACCTGAGCCTTATGAGTTTTTGTCCTATTCCGACTGGAGTGTTTTATCAAGTGCGGTTACTGAGGCTTTGCGGGGTATGGGTTTTTCTGGTGCGCCTTTTCTGTATGAGGGTTATAGTTACCGCAAGATGGCCGGTGGGGCGCTTCGGCGTAAACTGATTGGAACACACTCTAAAGAGGTATTGATAGCAGAGCTGAAGCTGATGGGCAAAACAGAGTCAGAACTGGTGGAACTGGAGCAGAAAATCGAAGAAACTATAGTAGCTTGTAGGGACAAAGGTAAAGAGGCAACTGAAGCGCAGATTTCTACGGGCATAGTATACTACCCCAAGGACGGCAGTTTTAGCCTAAAAGATACAAAAGAAGCCTAACATTACGCAGAGTCAGTTGCTTCGATGCCGAGTTTGCCTAAAACTCTTGTAATACAGCCGACCAAATCATGTTTTATATCATACTCCCATAAACGCACAACTGTCCAGCCCTGTTTTTTGAGTTCCCGGTTAACTCTGCGGTCGCGTTTCTTGTTTCCTGTAATTTTTTTGTCCCAGTATTCTACGTTGGTTTTGGGGCGCACATACCGTACGGGATTGCCGTGCCAAAAGTCAGAGTCTACAAACACCGCCACCTTATGCTCAGCGAAGACGAGGTCGGGTTTACCCATAACGGTCTTGTCGTAGGGAGAGAATTCAACGCCCCGCTGGCGTAGTTCAGCCATAAGTAACCTCTCCGCTTTGGTTCCTGTCGAACGTATGTGTTGCATGTTTTTTCTGCGTTGCTCAGGAGTAAGGTTATCCATATGTCTGCCTCGTTAGGCTATTATTGTCTGTCCCCCAGAGGTTTACTTGTAAAAACCGCTGTGCTGTTTGGTTCAAAATGACTGTATTGGGCGTCTGTGAAGGTCTTTAGATTTGTCTCAAAGATTATACGTGTACCTTTGGGTGGGACAGCCATACCGAGCTGTTGCTGTGCCCTCTCTTTGTTTGTCCCTGTATGAGTGACGCTGAATTTTTCTGTTTTGTGATTGACTTGGGCTATTTTTGCAGATAGCGCTAACCAGCATGCCCCGTAGAACAATTCGTCTAACCTAAACACCACCCACAGCCTTTCCCCTCTATGTAGTTTTTTAAGTGCTTGCCTAATTGCTTGGCTGTTTCATTTCTTCTTTGAAAGTTTCCACGAGCACCTTATCGCTTATGCCGATTTCTTCTGCGAGCCGTTTAACCTGTTTGACATAGGTGCGAAAGAGGCTTTGAAGAATTTCGGTTTTTTCTTCAGCAGAGAGTTCGGTTTCTTCGGCTATGAGTAGCGCGAACCATCTTCCGAGATGGGTGAGCTGGTAGGCTTTTATCCAGATGATGCGATCTTCTTTATCTTTTTTCTCCATGCTTTCGTTGAGGACGCCCAAAGCGGTTAAGGTTTTTAGGTTTTCGATGATGGTTTTGTTTGAGTAGTTGAGGTTTTTGACAAGGTCTTTTTGGTAAATGTTTTTAGCTATGCCCTGTTTGAGGGAGAACCGCAGAACATCGACGCCGGCTTTGGAGCCAAAAATGGCGCTTAGAATTTTGTCCTTTTTCTCTTGAGGAAGAAATACTACATAGGGATGTAATTTTTCAATCATAAGTACTGCTCTAACATGTTATGGAGGGCTTCTACATTTAAGACTTACGTAAGCAACCTATAGATCCTATATAAAAGAAGGACTACTCCAATCTGTCTATTGGCGATTTGGAAAAACTGATTTATACTCCGTTGTGGTGCAAATAGCAAGAGGTAATTTGGATGAAAAAAACTGCCGCTTGTTTACTAATTCTGATGTTTACTATGTCTCTATGTTTGACTGCTATACCAAAAATTGCAGGTCAACCATCAAGTATCAAAGTGTTAGACAACTACAGTTGCTACTGTGACAACTATGGCTATTTAATCATAGTTGGGGAAGTCCAAAACACAGGTCCAAACACAATTTCCATGGTTATACTTGGTGCAGTTCTAACTTTATCCGATGGCACCCAAACAGACGCTGCCGCCCGAGTGTGGGTTGATAATTTGATTCCCCAGCAGAAGGCTCCCTTCTACTTAGAGTTTTCTTCGCCTGATACCAGCTACTGGCTTGATAGGACAATTGTAGTAGCGGATTTCATAATCCTTCAGGCAGATGCTACCTCAAACTACCTATACCCCGATGTTGCAGTTATAAGCGATCAAGGTGTTGTCGCTAAAGACGGCACATTTTGGGTTAACGGTAACCTCAAAAATAACGGTAACCAAGAAGCAAAAAACGTTCAAGTTTTCGCTACCTTCTTTAACGATCAAGGTCAGATTGCCGCCGTAGGACACACCGATATATACGCCTCTAACCGTTTGGCGCCTTCAGAAATCATGAGTTTCAAAGTTGGTGCATTTGATATAAACCAAACAAATGCTTTAGCAGATCAAAAAATCGTCAGCTATTCATTGCTGGTCCAAGTTACCGACCCTGTGCTTCAAGGGGAGGCACCGGTAATCTTTGAAACCCCTCCTCCGGGACCCATAATCACAGAAGCTCCCGGTGACACCAAAAATCCACAAACTATCGACCCAACTATCATCTACCTAGCGGTGATCATTATAGTTGTTATCGTTGTTATAGTTGTAATGTTTCTGATTAAAAAAAACGCAGCTAACTCATCCGTTAAAACTAAATATGTCTCATCAATACAGAAGGCGAAACGCAAAAAATAATCTCCGCATGGTTAAAGTCTGTCTGGTTAGGACAGCGCTGTATTTTCCATTTTGGTGATTATCTTATTAATGACGATATCGTCATCCAAACTGCGTAGCGACTACAACCGCCCCATTTTATGGGTATTTTGTCGGCGGTGTGTGTATTTAGCTCTTTGTCCAGGTAAGGCTGAGGCTGTTTCTCATTTGGTTGAATGTGTCTAAGCCTTGTTTGCTCAGGTGGCAAGTAGTGACATCATCGTTTCATAGCTCGCAGTTCCCTTC
Organism: Candidatus Bathycorpusculum termitum; assembly: GCA_031254875.1. Lineage (GTDB taxonomy): Archaea > Thermoproteota > Bathyarchaeia > Bathyarchaeales > Bathycorpusculaceae > Bathycorpusculum > Bathycorpusculum termitum. Next base: position 33,215 of record JAIRTW010000061.1, on the reverse strand, counting down.
TCATTTAGTAGCGTACCCATTATCTTACGCTGAACCACAGGTTCCTTTAGTGCACGTTTTGCTAAATTATTCGTAGTTCAAGCCCTGCCACAAATACAAACGTGAACCAGTAATCAAACCCATTACGCGTTTTCCCAATAAACCCCCTGCCTCCTCATTCACATAATATTTGTTTAACCAATACCTAAGACGACGCCTACCCAACGCGGTAAGCCGCATACGCGTCTCCAAAGGCGGATCCTCTGCCAAAGCCCCAGTTAAATCATCAAACAACCCCTTCAAACCAACATACAACCCCGCCCTCTAAACGTCGCTCAGACAACCACTCTGTTTCCCTAAGCAAATGAGTCCAGCAACGTTGCAGTTTATGGGTAAAATTAGGATAAGAACGCCCCATCACAACCCACATAACTCCCAAAATTTTTCCCCAGTACTTCAACTAAAACTTGTTTACTGCGATTTTTTTAAATAACATAGAGCGTATTGGTTTTTGTGATAAAGGTCCAAAGCCAAAACTTTATCCCATCAACTTTTATGCTGGTTTCATCCACATTTGCAACTGGGTTGTTGCGTACTTGAGCTCTTAGGATTGGTATTTTGGTGTTAGTCATTGGTTTGCTCTTTGGGTTATGTCAAAGGCGGTGGTTGGTGTTATGGGTAGATCGGATGCGTGTTCCATTTGGGCGGTGGTTTTCTCAAAGGGAGTCGTTGTTCAAACTTTAGCAGAGTGGTTTGGCAGAGGGCGTTAACTCCAAAGATGCTTTCGGGTGGGCAGTCGTTGGGTTTGCTTTGGGTTTTTGTGTTACAGTTTGGGCTTTGGTATTGGTATTCTATAAAGTCGATGACTTGTTTGTGTTGTCTGTTTGGGATTTCTTCAATTTAGGTGGTGTTTGATGTGGGTTGGTATGTTTAGGGGTGTGTGGCAGTGGTCGCAGGTGTGTTTTTGGGTGGTTCTATGTTTTGGGTTGGGGTTTTGTTTGGCTTTTGTTGTCTTTGTGTCTGCCTGGGAAGTGTTTTTGGCTTTTTTGTGGTTTTTGGTGCGTGTGGGATGCATTGCATGGCTGAGGGTGTGGGTGGGTTTCGTATTTTATGAGGGCGTGTGTGAGTCGGGTTATTTCTGTTTGAGTTGGTTGTTTTCTTGTGTGAGTGTTGTATTTTTTTGCATGTTTGGCATTGTTGTTGTTGCTACTGTTGGGTGGTTATGGAGGTTATGGTGGTTAGTTTGGTTTATGGGTTGTTTTCTTTGGGTAGGATTATGATGTAGGCTTTGTGTCCGATGTATTCTTTTGGGCAGCCTATTTTGGCTCCGTTTCCTATGGGGGTGACTTTGCCTTCGAAGTAGCTGGTTATGTTGTTGATGGTTAGGGTTGTTTGGGGGGTTGGTTTTTGTTTCGCAGACATAAATGAGTATATACATTGTTTATACTTATAAACTTTTCTGACAGGAATTACAATGAGCTAAATACACACTCGGCGGCGTGTTTTTATAGGACCATTTTAGCTCTTTTTTGTTTGTGATTTTGACCATAACTTAGTTAGTTAGTTGTGTTGTGGAATAGTTTGGAGTGGTATTTGAGGTGTGTTAGTTTTGGTTGTTCAGTTGTTTGGGTGGTGAAATCATGAATAATAATATATCGCAAAAAGGGGATTATTTTGGGAAAAGACAGGTTAGGCAGCGTGTGAATTGTGTTAGTCTTTAAATATTCTTTTTACCACTGGAATAACTATGAGTTTCAGACAGCAAACTGGACGCAGAGGTGCCAGCAAACAATTCTCCAAATCATCTCCTGATAAAAAGGCTAAAGCAAAAAAGCAACGCGAGAACGCTCGATATCTCCAAGAAGAAACAGCCTCAGTTTCCCCACAAGAGACAGTTCAGCGTGCCCTCAGCGGCATCGGACGTTTGGGAAACCAGATTTTTGCGCTCTCGCCGTTTAGTCATTACTTTGATGACTGGCTTGTGAATTTGCGACAGGTTGTCGAAGATTTTGAATCCAACCCCGTTATTAATACTGATGCGCAATTCCAAAATACGCGGACGCAGATTTTTCTTGATGTCGTAGCGGCTCTTGCCCAGAGCAGATTGGCTGAATCAACCCTATCTGCAGAAGCCAAAGCCCTTGCCGACAACAACCATCGCATAGTTGAAGTCGATAAAGAATACGCGGAGAAAACCCGTGAACTCAGCAACCGCCGCAACGGTGAAATCACCCGATTATCAAACAGTATCCGTCAGCTCGAAGAAGAACTTGACGTACAACAGAGCGTTAAAGTCAAATTCTACCAGTTTAATGAAAAAAAACGTGCCCAAGAAACTTTGGCTAAACTCACAAAAGATCTCACGGACACCAAAAACAAATCCGATATTACTCTGCAGAACTTTGTAGCTGAACAGGAGAAACTCCATGATAACTATGAGAAACACAAACAAGACCTAAGCGAAGAATCAAACCGGTTGTATCGAGAGTTAGAGAAACTTGAAACTGACACCTCTCTGGTTGCACGACAAACAGCCTGCAATGCTTTAACCGAAGCCATAACCGAGTTAATGAAACGGGTGCCACCGGTACAGCAAAAAACAGCTGAGACGTAGCAGGCAATGGGGTCAAAAATGGTTGTTTATCCGGGTGTAGTATTGGCCTTCTCAATCCAGTAAACTTTGATGCTCACCAACTTTACCGCTATCACACATCCACTATGTTCCTCTAAACTTCGAATAAAAAACAAAGATGCCCGTAGAATAATCGGTAGTTTATTCGGCGGAATAAGCGGTGGAATATGTGCTTTGTTTGGGGTTTATTTGTTCTGACCTGCATTGTATTTAGGTCTGGTGGCCGTGTGGGTTGTGGGTTTTCTTTAGTTGCTTGGTATGTAACGGTTAGATTTGTGCAGTTGCAGGTTGAAATTTCCGCTTAAAATTCTGTCCGTTCGATAGTTATCCTAAAATTTTGATTACGAGTGGCGCGGTAGTGTTAATATGGGCAGCCTTTAAATGGCGAATTAAAACTAGCGCGTCTCCGCGGATAGTAAACTGTTGTATCTGCACTTTAGCCTTTTGCATCAAAACCCAAAATAATCAACAGACGCAAATTCGTCAGCTTAAAAACTGAATACATATCAAGCCTGGATAGATGCAGTTTTATATAGGAAACAGCAAATTAAACATAACTAATCTGGCTGTTATTGTTGGATTGTGACTAAATGCGGAAGACCATATTCAAAAAGCTGGAAGCGCAAGGGTTAATCGCCAACTACAACCGTTTACGTAAGAATCTGCCGCCTAAACTACCCGACCGTGTATTTATCTGGGATGAAACATTCCGGGAAGGTCTCAAGGCTCCTACTGTATATTTAACTTACGTCGAGCAGGTTAGGCTCGCTAAACTGATGGATGAAGCAGGTGTATCCATAATTAACGTGGGGTTCCCCGCTATATCTGAAGAAGAAAAGCGTACTGTCAAGCGTATAGTCAACGAAAGCTTCAGTCACGTAAAACTCACCGCTTCAGCCGAACCCACTAAAAACAGCATAGACGCTTGCTTGGAGTGCGGCATAAAAGAAATCACCCTAGAATCGCCCATCAACGGATTAAACCTCGAGTACAAACTTAAATTAACCAAGACGCAGGGTCTCCAGCGCATAGTTGAAAGCATCGAATACGCCAAAAAGCACGGCACAACTATCAACTTTAATCTCATGGACGGTACAAGAACTCCGCTTGAAGATATCCTTCAGGTTTTCCAAGCCGCAGTTGAAGCAGGCGCAAGCCGCCTCGGTATAGCTGACAGTGTAGGCTTTATACGGCCGCTCTCCATGCGTTACCTCATCTCCCACATACGCGATGGACTGCCCGAATCAGTTAAAAAGAAGGCCCCTCTCTCAATCCACTGCCATAACGACTTTGGTTTAGCTTCCGCTAACACCTTGGCCGCAATGGAAGAAGGTGTAAGCTACCTCCACACTTGCATCGCCGGCTTTGGAGAACGCGCAGGTATCGCGCCCTTTGAGGAAGTCGTCACTGCCACCGAATTACTCTACAATATCGATACAGGTATCGACTTGGGCAAAATTTATCGTATCGCCCAATCTACAGAAAAAGCCTTCGCAATGCCTATACAGTTCCATAAACCCATCATTGGAGAAAACATTTTCACTCATGAAGCCGAAGAGATGATGTCGCAACCGCTGGTGTTCGAGCCGTTTCCGCCAGAAATTGTCGGGCGGGAAACCCTGATTTTCATCGGCCGAAACACGGGACAGACGCTTATCCAAAAACTGCTCGAAAAAGCTGGTATACGTGCTTCACCGCGGCAGATGGATGAGTTGTTCCGTCGTATCAAGGGCCCACAGGAGAACCTTGACAAAGGTGAATCTCAGATGACCTATTACCAAGTCAAAAAGCTCATGAAAGATCTGCTCAAAGGCTATACGATGGATGAATTCTGGCGTCTCGTCGAGCAAGTAACACACCAACGTCCTAAACTGCCTAAAAATACTAAAAAACCGCAGTCCGCTGATCAACTAATCAGCTAAACTCTCTTTTATTTCCGCTATTTCTTCTTTATTTGGCGTCTTTGGGTAGTTGTATATGGGTCCGCTGGGTTTTTCGTTGTAGTATGGGCGGTTGCAGCCGGGACATCCTGATGTTTGGAAGGGCAAGCCGGAGGCGATTATTGGCTCTAAGGCTTTGTTTTTTAATCCGAAATCGATGATTTTACCATCTGTACTATAGGTAAAGCTGGATGCTTTTGTTTCTCCATGAACAATAAGGTGCCGGGCAAGTTGCACTCTTCGGTACGATACCAGCTTCGGCGGAAGTACCTTCTCCAAAGCGGTGCCCCGCACAGGTGTAAACGCAAACAATGCCGGTAAAATACCCAGATCCACGCATTGCTGAATGGTTTTTGCTGTTTCCTGTTCTGTTTCGCCTAACCCGACAATCAGGTGTGTGCTGACTTTTCCCTTGCCAAAAATTGATAGTGCCTTTCCAAAGAGGCGGAACTGGTTTTCCCAGCTGTAATAGTTACCTTTTACGTTGCTAAACACTGCTGGGGTTACGCCGTCCAAAGCGATACCTAAGCGATCTGCACCGGCCTCTTTTAGGTGCTGTATGTTTTCTCTGTTTTGTGGCTGGCAGGAAACCGAAACTGTCACCGCGGCTCGGGTTTTGATTTCTTTGATAAGCACTTCGAGTTGGCTGAAGACTCCTGGGTAGTTTAGGGCCTGAATGCAGACATGAATTATTCTTTTCTGTTCTGATGAAGTTGCAAGTGCCTCTAAAATGTCGCGGGTTGGATAGATGGGCCATGTAACGCGGGAGAGGAGTTGATTGTTGCTTTTGCTTTCCCGGGCTTGAGGACAAAAGCTACAGTTTGCCATACATTTACCCTCACGGTAAGTCATCAGATAAGCAGTGGTGGGTGCAACATCTAACTTGCCTTCCGTAAGTCCAAAGACGATGGCGGTGCCTAACGAAACCCTGATTTGTGCGGCTAAATCCCTGATTGACAAGATATCGTCTAAAGAAACAGAGGCGGTAGCGTCATATTTAGCTATGTAGTTTGTTCCTGCAGTTTTAAGGTTCACTATTTTAGAGGAACCATGCTGAAAACCTAACGTCTGCTTGGTTGCCTGAGAGAGTTTGTCCCAATTAGCCAGTAGCAGTCCTTTGGCTCTTACTCTTAAGGTTTGCTTCTTAGTTTAGCGTATGGTGGCAAGCTGTGACTTAATCTGTGTGTTTTTTAGCACAGAAAGTGAGCCGTTTTTGCCCAGTCGTAGTTGTTTTTCGCCTCGGAAAACACAAACCTGCCCGTTTCTAAGTTCAATGCAGTCGCCGGTGTTGATTTGGTTGATTTGTCCGTCCCAGAGGCAAAGATTGATTTTGTCTGTATCGTCACCGACTATGGCGTTTACGACTAAAATAGTGTTGCCGAATTGAGTGTGAACTTGTGTAGGTTTGGGGATTTCGAGAACTTCAGCTTTTAGATTGATGCGTTTCATGCCTGCCCGGAGGTCTTTGATTTGGGTGTAGACGGATTCTGTGTTCTGTTTGGCGATTTTTTTCTTGATTTTATCGGTGTTCATCCAGCTTTCAAATGGGTTGTCTTTTCGATGAAGGAATTCTTCTTCCACTCGGAATTGTGCTACAACATCGTTATCTTTGGTTATGAGGAAGATGGTTTCGCCCTTGGTTTTGCCGCGGTATTCTACGTTGAGGCTACCGCAGGCGGTTGCTTTTTCAGTTTGTTTAGCTAATACAAGTGCTTGGAAAACTTCATTTGGGTACACACTATACTTAACTGAAAGTAGTGCGAGATGTTCGCCTAAAGTTGATTTTTTCTGTCTCAATTGACCCTCTCATGTTTTGACTTCTGAGAAAAAGCAAGTTCTATTGTTGATTTTCTGCTTTTTCTCTTGCCCGGTTTTTAATCCTATATTATTCTCGTATATGGGGGTTTTACCTATATTAGTCTGACTATTCATTGTTAAGTCGTTTTTGCCCAGCTTGGTAATGGTTGGCATGTTTTTGCAGGTTGTATTTGTGGTGGGAAAGCATGCGATTTATAAGGATGGAGTTGGTCTATGTGGTGGTAATGTGCAAAAACAGTTTTGCACAGCAATATAGTAGGAAGTGAAATAGCGAAATGTCATATGGTAACCGAGAGATGCACAAGGCAACTTGCGCTGACTGCGGAAAAGAATGTGAAGTTCCTTTCAAGCCAGACGGTACAAGGCCAGTTTACTGCCGGGAATGCTACTCTAAACGCAGACCACCAAGAAGATACTAAGCGCAAGCTTTAGCATCTTTCAACAGTTAAATTTTCTTTTTTATTTTTTAGCATTTTCTTGTTCACCTTTTTAGGACTGGTGTATTTGGTTTCTGAGGTAGGTATATCGTTTTTTATTTACTCGGTTGCGCTGGCGTTGTTGTGGCAGATTGCTTGTTTTTTTATGGGTAGCTAGACGTTGTTGCTGTATAGACTTCATCTGTTTCTGTATGTATTGAAACAAGTTGTTGTGGCGTAGCCACGTGATTTGGTTTGCAAAGGATTTAGTTAATTCGCCAACCTTTGCTTCTTTAGCCGGGGATGAATTTCCAAACAATGCTTGGTGCCATCCTCTATCGTTTGTAAGAGGCTGTCAAACGTTAAACCATAAACATATATATTGCCCAATCTTCTTCAGAAGCGACGGGTACGCTTGTTGGCGTAGCCGATATTGAACCGTGGGGCACACGGGGTTAGCTTGGTAAATATTCTGCCGATGGCGGGAGTTCCCAAGAAGCGCCTGTTTCAAGCGCTCTAAGGCGTAAGCGGCGGGAGTATGTCAGTACCGTGGAATATGGAAAACCTCCAAATGGGCCCGTGGCTCAGTCAGGCTAGAGCGGAGGACTCTTAATCCTTAGGTCGCGGGTTCAATTCCCGTCGGGCCCGCCACTTTATTCTTAAATAAATTTATTTATAGTGCTGGCCGTAGTTTTAGTAATGGTTGTTGTTGCGGCATTTTTGTTTTGTTTTCGAAAGAGAAAAAATCAGTCGAAAAATTGAACAAACCTAGGGTCGGGGTAGTTTAAGGGTGGCGATTTTTTTGTGCTTGGTGTTCTTTGCGAAAAATACTGCCCGTTCCTTTTGCTCGTCTGGTTAGTCGGAACGGACGGTGAAAAATTTTTGGTTCAACTTTTACAAAAAATGGCCTAATTGATGAGATCGTTATATACGCCTTTGGGCAAAATAGCAAAAGATGAGCGCGAAGAGAGGAAGCCTATATGGAAATTAAAATCGTTGATAATGATAAAAAAAACTATCTTGATTTATTGTTATTAGCGGATGAGCAAGAAAACATGATTGATACATATTTAGATAGGGGTGCACTTTTTGTATTATATGATGATGGTTTAAAAAGTATTTGCGTTGTAACTGATGAAGGAAGCGGCAACTTTGAAATACAAAAATTTGGCTACCTACGAACAATTTCAACGAAATGGCTACGGTAGACGTTTGTTAAACTATGTTTTTGATTATTATAAAGGCAAAGGTGCTACAGTGCTTGTCGGAACGGGGGATATTCCTTGGATAGTGTCTTTTTACAAGAGTTGCGGATTTATTTTTTCACACCGCCTTACAAACTATTTTTTAGAGCATTATGACGCGCCTATTTTCGAAGCGGGTGTTCAATTAAAAGATAAGGTTTATTTCAAAATGGATTTACAGGCAGAATAGGTAAAACGCATAAAAGGGCTTTAATGGCGTTATAACCAGCGCCCTGTGCCATGCGGTTGTAATTGATGGCGAACAGTAGTCAAAGTAGCCGGCGACTGGGTGCTTCTGAAACTCCAAATTCAAGCAGTTTTTATTTTATACTGCTGATTGTCCAGCATTCTTATCGACAAAAACACAAACAAGCTCGAAGCACCCAAGAACATTCAGAAACGCTGAGTGCATACAATCTTGTTTGTTTGTCTGTCTGTTTGTTGGTTTTGTGTGCAACGTTAAATGGTCTTTTAGGCAGATGGTGCTAAAGCTTTTTTATATAATAATCAATTTTTATCCATTGTGATTCCTTTGGTTACCACTAAGCATGGTTACGATCACTATGAACTATTAAGTGCCCTCCAAAAAAGTATCCGCAGGGGTATGGAATATGAGGCTGTTCATTTTGCGGTTGAACTTGAAGAATTTAACCCTACAATGCTGTGGAACAGATTAAGGGTGATTGCCTGTGAAGATGTTGGTCCCGTAAATCCTATAATGCCGCTTTTGGTGGATGTTTTGCAGAAGAATTATTTAGCTGAGAAATCAAAACTCGGAGAAAATTCCTCCCGGCTGTTTCTTGTTGATGCTGTGGTGTGTTTATGTTTTAGCCAGAAAAGCAGAATTACAGATGATCTCCAGACTGTGGTTTATATGGAGCGGGAAGCTGAGGGAAAGTTTATTGCTATTCCCGAGTTTGCGCTTGATAAGCATACGGCTAGGGGCAAAGCGTTGGGCAAGGGTATAGACGACTTTTTTAACGAGGGTAATAAACTGGAAAATGAAGCATTCATTAACCACTACACTGAGCGGGCAAAAATGCTTCTAAAAAAACACGATAAATAATAAGAGAAATATTCTGATGGATTTAACGGATGCCTTCAGTAAAATTTGGTGCTTAAGTGGTTTTGTTGAGTTTTTAGGTTTTGAAGGCATTTCGTGTTAGTTGAGAAACCGTTGTATATGGCGTAACTATGGCGTAACTGTTCTTTGAAATTTACGTTTAAAAGCCAAAAAAGAACCAAAAACAGCCCCAACCTTCAACCTATGGCGTTAACTGCCAAGCCGGTAATATATTTGAATCTCTTTTGTTGGCGCTTGGCGGTAGTCTTGTTTAGCAACCCTGGTTTACAGTAATTTTAGTGTTGCTGATGACGTTTAGATATAATTGTCTCGGTGTGTTTGTTGCAAATCTTTTGGATTTCTGTTCAGCTTAGTTTGGCAGGGTAATTGGAGTGGTTTTGTTGTTGTCTTGTTGTTTGTTGGTTTTTAGGTTTGCAAGTCTATATACGTAAATGAGGTATAAGGCGGTTGCTTCATTATTCTGTTTTTATATCCGATTGAATGGGGCCGTATTGCTTTGTATGTGTTTTATGTGTGTGAAATGTGAAGAGTGACCTCGCTTGGAGGTCTTTGGATAAAGAAAGGGGCGGGTTTTTATTTAGTAGGAGTTTCTTTTTCCGGTTGCGTATGCCCAGATGCAGACTCCTGCGACAGTGAGGATTGCACCTGCGAGGCCGGCGATGAGGAAGCTCGATATCGCTGCCAGGGATGGCAAAACGTCTGCCAACCAAGGGATGATGTATGTTGCTGTTACTTGCACTAGAATACCCGCTATGAAGCCTATGAGGGCGATTAAGCCGAACGTTTTTAGTCTGCTAGTCATTTACTTCACCTGTTGTTAGGTGATTAGTTAGCGGTTCTTTTTAGGCTAACTTACATGTTCCTGTATAAAACCGTTGGTGCATAGACTGTGTTTAACGTGTTCGTTTATAGCTTGATGGTCAATTTAGCGCCATATATATCTCTACGTATATATGTGCATATTGTTGCCATATTAGCAATGTATAATTCATGTTTTCAGCATTCTACGGTTTAAGAGGTAGTTAAATTGTCAGAAAGATTCGCTAAAAAGTGGGAAAGTAAACGGGACGATGAACCCTTCACAAATCGCATCAAAGACGCTGTTAAACCGCCGGGACCGCTCAAACCACGTCTTGACTTTGCCGTCAGGCGTATTGAACTTCAAGTTCAAAAACTCGATCAAGCAACCGACCGGTTCAGTCAAAGAGACAAAGCTATTTTTTCTAAAATCGTCGATGCGTACACCAAACATGATAGTGCACGCGCCAACGTCTTTGCCAATGAACTTGCCGAAGTTAGAAAAATGTCTAAATTAATTATGAATGCAAAACTTGCACTTGAACAAATCACATTACGCTTAAGGACAGTATCCGAATTAGGCGACGTAGTTTCCACACTCGGTCCAGCCGTTGGGGTACTGCGCTCAGTTCGTTCCGGATTAGGCAGTGTATTTCCAGAAGCAGAAAACGAACTTGGCGAAATCGGTAATATGCTCAGTGGAATCATGATTGAAGCAGGCCAAGGTAGCGGTATGACACTTAATTTCGATGCAGTCAACGAAGATGCATCAAAGATCTTAGTTGAAGCAGCGACTGTTGCCGAACAAAAGATAAAGGACAAATTCCCCGATCTGCCACCAGGAATGCCAACTTCCCCAGTTTCACAAGCAGATAAAACATTCTAAATAGGAGGAGAAAAAACAAATGTCTAACTCCAATCTTTTTCTTTCTATCGGTAAACCCATCAAGAACGAATACGGACGCACAATCGGCAAAGTTGCCTCTTTTGCATTAACGCCCAACGGTAAATTTGAGGCTGTATATATCGAGTTTAGTGATGGACAATTCCAAAAGCAGCCCATGGAAAGCTTACGATTCAACGGTGCCGAAATCACTTTTGTCTCAAAAGTCAAATCACAGGCAGGTACGCTCTGCGATCAAATTCCGTTGATATGGCGCAAAGATGAAGCTCTAAAAGATTTGGTAGATAAAAAGAAAATCGCTCCCGACATTTACCAGGAACTTCACGCTAGCTTCGAAAATGTACTGACTCAACTTAAAAAAGAAGCCCAAGTTATTATCGATGAATCCGCTATAGAAATTGAGCGGTGCCACGAAGAAATCACCTCGCTCGGTTATGCGATAGCCAGCCTCGAAATCGAGCATGAAATCGGCCAAGTCGACGAGGAAAGCTATAAAACTGCTTTCAATCTGTTGCAGGAAACCCTGCGTCGTGCAACTTCAGAGAAAACCGACTATGAACTCACCAAGAGCAAACTCTCCAGCGTACTCTTAGGCGATCAATCTCAAACTCCTCAAATGCCCCCTCCTCCACCCAAGCAGCCCATCAACAACAAAGTCTATGCTGAAACAGTTACAAACACTGCCACTAAGTTGCCTGAACCTCCAGTTGTTGTCTACGTGAAAGAAATCGGCAAAACAGGCATCTAAGAATAAACGCGGCGAAACGTCGGAGCGCGAGGGACAAACATGAAAAGCTTTACAAACCAAGCCCCTCCCCCCGTACGTGAAGTCGCTAACAAATCTATTTATACATTAAAAACCCAGCAGAACAAGCTGGAGCAGGCCAGTTTCCGCCTAAAAGAGCGGGACCGTATTCTTTTTGAAACCTGCATGGGCGCCCTCAAGAAAAATAACAAAGAAAAAGCGGCGATGTGCGCTACTGAAATTGCAGAAGTCCGCAAACTCGTAAAATTTCTCTACAACGTCCAATTAGCCATTGAACGTGTCATCCTACGCCTTGAAACCATCAAAGAACTCGGTGACATAGTTGCCGACCTCAAACCCGCATTGCGGTTACTTCAAAATGTTTCCCAAGAATTATTCCAAGTGCTGCCTGATGTCAGCACAGAATTAAATAACGTTAACTCAGCCATACAGGATACCCTCCAGCAGACCAAACTGAACGCTGATGAGAATCTGGTCCCTGTAGGCAGAAAAACCGAAGCCGGCGAAGAAATTCTAAAAGAAGTTTCCTGCTTCATGGAGCAAACGCTCTCTGAATCACTTCCTGAACCGCCGGTGGTTGCTCCACTTAAAGAAAAAGCTCCTCAGGTACAAAAAATTCCCCAGGCACCCATACGCGAGATGGTTGCATTAACTGCGAGTTCTTCACAGGTGTTTGGGCAGAAAACTATAGAGCAGTCCGGTTTTGATCCTGAAAAAACGCTGTTCTCATACAAAAAATCAGAGATTAAGGAATTCTCCGTTAAAGTTGAAAAAACCTTACCCGACCTCGAAGAAATACTCTTGGAGTATGTTCGCAAAACTAACGGGGAAATCGATTTAGGCCGATGCTCATCGGAATTGCAAACCTCCAACGAGGAAATCGAGCGGGCCTTGGAAAATTTGGGGTCTAAGGGTAAAATCAAGATAGAATTACGTTCACCTGAATAGTGGGAAAGGAGAAGCAAACACAAGATGAGTGCGTCAAACGAATTAGAAAAAACAGCAACAGCCTATGCTTTAGATGCGGTGCGGCTAGATAAACAGGGGCAGAGAGGCAGAGCCATAACCCTCTACCAGAAAGCCATAGAGACTCTGTTGCAACTGGTTCAGCTTTACCCTGAGTATGGTTTAAACAAGGTTTACGTTCAGCGGGCAATCGCCTATCAAGAACGCATTAAAGTGCTTCAGGGAGCAGTTTCGCCGATGGAGATGAATGAAGCGGCAAGCGAAAACGGAGAAGGCGGTGGAGCAACCATGGACGGGAACGGAGGTGGGGGTTTATCAAAACCCAATGAAGAACTTGTAATCACTGAGAAGCCTAAGGTCAGCTGGGCCGAGGTTGTCGGTTTAGATGTTGCCAAAAAAGCTGTTAAGGAAGCTATTGTTTATCCTGTGCAGCGTCCTGATTTGTTCCCGCTTGGTTGGCCGCGGGGTATTCTGCTGTTTGGTCCGCCTGGATGTGGCAAAACGCTTCTGGCCGCAGCAGTTGCAACCGAGATAGAAGCTAACTTTTACTCAATCGATGCGGCTTCAATTATGTCAAAGTGGCTGGGCGAGGCTGAGCAGAACGTGGCTAAACTCTTTGGGTCAGCCCGCAAATCAGCAACTGAAGGCAAACCCGCTATCGTATTTGTCGACGAATTAGACTCACTGATGGGTACCCACAGCAACGAAGTCGGCGGCGAAATCCGTGTTAAAAACCAGTTCCTAAAAGAAATGGATGGTATTGTCGACAAAGGCAAAGCACTACACGTCTACATTATAGGCGCCACCAACAAACCTTGGGATTTAGATTGGGCTTTTATCCGCAGATTCCAAAAGCGTATCCTAGTTCCCCTTGCAGACAGTGCCACGCGCTTCAATATGCTCAAACACTATACCGAGACACTCACTATTGCCTCTGATGTTGATCTGCCGGAACTGGCTCGGCTATCTGAGGGTTTCAGCGGTAGCGACATACGTGACGTCTGCCAATCTGCTCAGCTGAAGCTGATTGGGGAATTCTTTGAGTCTGGTAAAGCCACCGATAAAGAAGCTAAACCCCGTGCTTTAACGATGGCTGATTTCCGCCAGATCCTTGAAGAACGTAAGCCGTCTGTTTCGCTGGATATGCTCACAAGCTACAACCGCTGGTTTGACGCGTTCAAAGCACTATAGCGTGAGGGCAAAAAACGGCCAGCAGGGTTGGGTGGAAAGGTTTGGAGAACGATAATTTTAGCACGCTCTCCCTTCTCTCCCTCAAACTATCTCCAAGCTCCACAACCCAAACAAGCTATGCTTCTCTTTCCTCTGCTTAACTCAAAATGTTATGTTAGTTGCCGTTTAGCTCTCTTTGCAGAGTTCCCTGTTTAAAGCAACTGCTGTTTTGGCGGTTTTTTTAGTTTTCTACTCAGAAAGTACCTTGGCTGGCTCAGCTGAAGGCACTTTGCTTGTTTATGTTTGTGAGAGGGGGAGACAGAAATACAGCAAGGAAGAGAGAACCAAAATGAGGAAGACCAAGAAACACTCCCCGCTCACAACTATATTGGTAAAAAACGTTAGCTCTGCCTTGTCTCTTGTGGTTTGGAGAAAATAACCAAAGAGAATAAAGGGAAACATCATCCCATATTCGGAAAGAAAACCATGCTAACATCAAGCGTTCTGGTAACACAGCATCAAATAATGGTGGTGGAAGCTGGGTTAAGTAGATTTTGTAGTAGTCGTATTGTTGCCCATGCGGCAAGTGCACTTGTATGTGGGTTGTCTGGGTGTGGTTGGTTTGCGAATTTTAGTTGCATTTCGCCGTAGCGCCATTTGACCATGATTTCATGGGTGTTGCGTATAACTTGGGGATCGGAGATGACGCGGACTTGGATTTTTGCGGGTTTAGCTGTTAATGCCAGTGTGGCTGCAACGTTCATTTCTCTGGGAAATAGTTTTGCGGCTTCCTCTGCGGGGCCCTCGTAGATGAGTGCTTCTTGGGTGTTGGTTTTGCCAAGTGCCTTGGGGTTTTTGCGGCTGGTTAGTGTAACCTCATTTATACCTGCGTTGGTGGCTGCTGATAGTGCGTCGAGTCCGCCGATGGCTCCTGCTGGAAAATGCACTTTTGGTGTCAGCTGGAGATCCAAGAGGGCGCCTGTGCTCATGATAATCACTTCGGCTCCGGAAGCTGTGAGTTTGGGGTAGTATTCACGGACTGCTCCCTGCCCCGCCGCTTCCACAATAACTGTAGGTTTAGTCGCAAGCAGTTCGTCTATGTCTGATACTGTTTTAATTGGGAATTTAAATGAGTCTCGTAATTTCTCTGCTTTAGAGCCCTCAACATCAAAAACCACCAGCTCATCACAGATCACCAATTTACGCGTGATAGCTTCTGCGAGCACTGTGCCGATGGCACCAGCCCCAATCAACCCAACCTTCTTCTTAGTCATACATGTTACCTCAATATTGGGGTTTAATAAAAACTTCATATTGGGCGACTTGTCTGCCTTCACCCTTCTCTGTTTGCACAGTGACATTTTCGATTTTTAGTGTAGCCGCTATATCGCTGGTTCCCTGCTTAATTGCTGTGGCCGTGTCGTCTTTGGCGTAGATAATCAGATTTTTGATGGGGGCATTTAGTGGCAGTTTTTTTTCGGCTTTGTCACGTCGGATTTCACTCATTATGGCAGTGATTAAATCCCCGTTCTGCTCTGCGACTTCATCGGTCAATGTGGGGTTGAATTTGGGCCAAGGAGAAACCTGTATGCTTGAGTATCCTTTGCCGTCTTGATACATGTGCTGGTAGATTTCCTCGGTTAAATGCGGTGCGATAGGGGCAAAGAGCTGCAACAGGCGGTAGAGGATCTCATAGAGCGTATGCTGGGCTGCGGCTGTGTTTGTTTTGCCATAGAGGTCGGGACGATATAGACGATCTTTTATAGCTTCTAAATAAAAGTCACAGAAGACATGCCAGGTAAAGTTGCGAATGTCTTCCACGGCTATGTTGAACTGACACCGCTCAAAGGCTTCTGTAACTTTTTTGGTTAGGTTCTCAGTTTTGCTTATTATCCATTTATCAAGGAGTTGCAGGTCCAACTCTGATGGTGCTCTGGGGTTATAGGTGGCGAGAAGGCTACTTGCGAATCCCGAGGCGTTCCATAGTTTAACAAGAAAGCGCCTGCCGTATTCGACGTCTTGTGTGCGATAGGGTATGTCTGAGCCTGTTGCTCCTCCTCCTGCTGCCCATTGTCGTGTTGCATCGGCGCCGTGTTTGTTGAGGACTTCTGGTGCCGCGGCATAATTTTTTAACGATTTGCTCATTTTTCTGCCATCTGCGCCAAGTACCATGCCGTTTATGAGGACGCTGTTAAAGGCGCGGTCGTCAAAGAGTGCGAGGTGGCGGACCATGAGGTAGTATGCCCAGGTGCGGATGATATCTGTGCCTGAGGGATGGATGCTTGCGGGGAAGAGTTGTTTCCAGTCGGGGCGATCAGGCCATCCGGCGTGGACGGCGCAGGTGATTGAGCTATCCATCCAAGTATCCATGACGTCTTGTTCCCCTCTGAAATCTTTTCCGCCGCATCTGGGACATGCCTCAATTTTTGGTCCCTCCAGTTTGGGGTCGATGGGTACCCACTCGGGTTTGGCGATGATAAGTTCGTTGCAACTCTTGCAGTACCACACTGGAATCGGAGTGGCAAAGAGGCGCTGACGGCTGATGACCCAGTCCCAGTCCAGAGCCTTTGCCCAATCAATGAGGCGGTTCTTCATGTAGTCGGGGTACCAAGGGATAGCGTTAGCGTTTTCTTCAACTTTGCTGGTTAACTCCATGGTTTTCATGAACCATTGTTTAACTTCGAGGATTTCGACAAGGGTTTTACAACGGTCACATACGCCTACTTCCTGCTGAATTTTCTCGCTTTTCTCAAGCAATCCAGCCGCTTTAAGATCCTCAACTATGGCTGTTCGTGCTTGGTTAACATAGAGACCCGCATACTTGCAACCTGCCTCGCTGATTTGGCCATTCTCTTGAATTAGACGGATAACGGGCAGTTTGTGTTTTATGACAGTTTTTACGTCTTCTTTGTCACCATAGGTGCAGATCTGCATCGCTCCGGTGCCAAATTGGGGATCAACGTCTTCATCGGTTATGATGATAACTTCACGGTTCATAAGCGGTACATTGATTTTTCTGCCGACATATTTGGCATAGCGATCGTCGTTGGGATTAACTTCGACAGCAACACAGGCAGGAATAAACTCTGGGCGGGAAGTGGCAATTAAGATGAATTCATCGCTACCTGACAAGTAAAATTTGATGTAGTGCAGATTGCCCTCTTTTTTGATGTGATCAACTTCGGCGTCAGCTATGGCTGTCTCATCCCGCGGACACCAGTTAACGGGATGCGTACCCTGATACATGTAGCCTTTTTGGTGAAGCAGAATAAAGCTTAGCTGTGTTCTGCGCCAGTAGTCGGAATCCATGGTACGATACTCAGTAGTCCAGTCGATGGATGCACCGAGTTTTAGGATACCTTCCTTCATCATGGAAATGTATTTTTCAACCAGCGCCATACACATGCCGCGGAACTGATCAGAGGGCAAATCACGCTTACGGATATCGTTGGCTTTCTCTACTTGTATTTCTATGCCTAACCCGTGGCAGTCCCAGCCCTGCGGGAAGAGCACATTGAAGCCCTGCATACGCTTGAAGCGGGCAACCATGTCAAAATAGGTCCAGTTGAGGACGTTACCCATATGGAGCTCACCGGACGGATAAGGCGGGGGGGTGTCGATGCTGTAGGCTGGACGGATTTTGTCGTTCCAGTCATAACGGTAGATGCCCATTTCTTCCCATTTCGCTTGCCATTTCTGCTCGATTTCGGTAAAGTTGTACTCTTTAGGCAAAGGTTGCATGCAAATCATCCTAATGTTAGTGTTTGCTTTTAGCAAGACTAAGGTAGCACCTAAAAACATTACGAAATTAAATTGTCATAGAAGGGAGTTTTGGCTTGGTTTTGTGTGTTGGGTGTGTGAAGTGGGTATATGTCAGTGGCAAGATAAAGTTCTTATATTAACAAAGCCCAAAATATCAAGCAAAGAAGGATAGACATGGAAACTTTGAAAGCCGTGAGATGGGTCAAGCTCATAGGGCATGTTTTAATATTTGCTTGTATTGGGGCTGTTATCAGCGGATTGTTGGTGTACATAGGTTCATTTCAAACATTAACTGAATGGCTTTCACCCATAGGTATGGGTTTTATGGTCTTTTTGAGTGTGTTTGTTGGTTTTGTTGTTTGGGGTATAGCCATAGTTTACAGCAAAGATTTGAGAAAAGATTAAACTTTGTTTTGTACAACGGGGCTTTTTTCTGGGGGTATTAGAGGCTTAATCCGCCCAATTGGGTTTTATGTTTTAGATTTTTATCCGTTCCAGTCGCAGAGTGTTTAGTAGCAACAGCATGGTTAAGCCGTCGTCGCCTGCTGCCACTGTAAACCATAATGGTATCAATCCCAGAAGACCTAAAGCGCCAAGAAGGAATTTTATCGCCAGTGCTCCGGCGATGTTTTGCTTTGCTATGACCATAGTTTTTTGGCTCAACTTGATCAGGTAGGGAATTTGGGCAAGTTCATCGTTCACAAGTACGACATCTGCTGACTCCAATGCCACATCAACACCCCGCGTTCCCATAGCAATGCCGACATCTGATGTTGCCAATGCTGGTGCGTCGTTGATGCCGTCTCCCACCATCGTCACTAATCCCTCTTTGTTCTTCATCTTCTCGATGCAGGCCAGCTTGTCCTGTGGTAGTAGTTCAGCGTGGAACTCATCGATGCCTAAGGCTTTTGCGGTGTCTTTGGCAATAGCTTCTTTGTCACCGCTAAGCATAGTCGTACGGATACCTTGTTGCTTGAGCAAACTGACGGATCTAAGGGCGTCTTCGCGGACTTCATCGGTGACACAGACCGTTGCCAAACCCGTCTTACCCACCGAAATGCAAACAGAAGTATGTGTGTCACCAGTTGTTACTTCAAAGGCCGCCGTGCAGTTACAGCCCAGCTCTTCCATGAACTCTAGGTTGCCGATGGCAACGTGTTTGCCCTCAACTATACCCGCAATGCCTTTTCCGGGTATCTCCATAACCTCACTGACTTTGATCTTGCTCAAATCGATGCCGCGATCAATTGCTCGGCGTACAATCGCCTGCGCAATGGGATGATTGGAGTACTGATCAAGTGCCGCGGCATACCTGACCGCATCATCCTCAGCTTGGGAAATATCCACAGACCGGACTTTATGTACTGCCTGTCGCCCAAGCGTTAATG
The DNA here is from genome assembly GCA_031254875.1 of Candidatus Bathycorpusculum termitum. Classification (GTDB taxonomy): domain Archaea; phylum Thermoproteota; class Bathyarchaeia; order Bathyarchaeales; family Bathycorpusculaceae; genus Bathycorpusculum; species Bathycorpusculum termitum. The sequence continues at coordinate 14,348 of JAIRTW010000061.1, read as the reverse complement.
TGCCGGTTTTATCAAATACCACATGTTTAACCCGCGCAAGTTTTTCGATAAAAATGCCGCCTTTTATGATGACACCTCGTTTTGCCGCAATGGTTATGGCTATAAAGACCGTTGCAGGCACAGAGATGATAAACGCACTGGGACAAGATACTACGATAAGGATTAGTGACCTATAAAACCACGTTTGAAACCCTCCACCAAAAACAAACGGCAATACAACAGTAGTGAAAACCGCCAAACCGATAATGATGGGAACATAGAATCGGGCAAACCGATCAACTAACCGCTCGATGGTGGCTTTACGTTTCTGTGATTCAATAACCAACTGAATGATGCGAGACACCAAAGTTTCGCTGGATTTTTTGGTTACAACAATCCTGAGAATGCCGCTTGTGTTGTGTGTTCCAGCGTAGACGAAATCCTTAGCTTTTTTGGGCACCGGTACCGACTCGCCGGTAACCAATGCCTGATCAACATGACTAAACCCCTCAGTGACATCACCATCAAGCGGGATCCGTTCACCCGGCTTAACCATGATGACGGCGCCTGGCTGGACATGGCTAACATCAATGTTAACTTCTTTGTCATCCACCATAACCCGAGCTTTCTCAGGAAGAACCTGTGAAATTTTCTCTACAGTACGCCGCGCCCGGTTTTGAATGAAACCTTCAAAGTATTCAGCTATGCAGTAAAGAAACAGCACGGTGGCCGCTTCAAAACGGTAATCAAGCAACAAGGCACCTAAGCCGGCAATTGCCATGAGGAATTCTACGCTGAAGTGGCGTTCAATAACTAACTCTCTTAGTCCCACAACGCCGATGTAGACAGCAGCAACTATAATGGCAACATAGTAGAGTATCATGGAAACGGTTGCCTCGATGTTAATGAGCGGGAACGTGAAACCCAGCGGTATGCCTCTGAAAAACAAATCAAGCAGTCCCGCAACGAGAATGGTTATGCCCAGCCAGACTGCAAAGGAAACTAGAACCTTCTTGTTTTCTTCCTCTTCCCCGATTACGGCTGTTTCCCGTGGGGGTATTGGTTTTTCTTCACAAGCTCCCATCCTTTGAACCTTCAACACTCAATTCAAAATAAATCGTCAATCAGCAAATATTAGGTTAATGCTAACCCGATATACACAAATATTAATTAACTATTAACAGTAAACCTGAATGTTAATAAAAACTTAATGGTGACAATCCCATTACCGTAATTAGCATAACTCTGCCACCGGAACTTCTCCACAAATTCGAAACCTTCATGGAAAGCAAAGGCTACTACAGCCGTTCCGAAGCCTTCCGCGACGCAATACGCAACCTAATCTCTGAATCCGAAATAGCCACAGCGCAGACCGAAAACGTAGCCGCCACCATTATGGTTACCTGCGACTACGAACGCAAAGATGTCGACCTAAAAATAACCGAGCTACGCCACGAATTCGACGATGTAGTCATTGAAAACGTCCACCGACACATCGGCGAAAAGTACTGTCTCGAAATTTTCATAACACAGGGAAATAACAGCAGAATCCTCACTCTAATCAACCGGCTACGAGGCATGCATGGAATCCAACAAGTAAAATCCATGTTTATGATACTCTAACAAAATCAAATAGTGACAACCAAATCCTACTCCAGAGATTAAAGACTCTGTAGGCCGCCAAAGCGAGATGTATTCAGAACACAGCACCGAGTTGTCCTGCGATTTAGTTCTAGTTTTTCTATAGTGGACAAAACACGGACAATTCGTAGAGTTACCGCCGTGCTTAATTGTCATCTCTAATGATTGGCGTTTTATGGCAGTTTTTCTCTGCATAAAAAAGTAGCGATTGCTTCAACATAAACTCTAAAGCAACGGACTGAAAGATTCCTTTTTTCACACCATTACGTGAGACAACCTTTTTTTAAAACTCTTCAAACGCCCCAGAAACTTTAAGAGCTAAAACCCTCAAGCATCTTAAACGACATCTTCAAGGACGAACCCCCATGAAATTTGGTATAATGACCCGCAATCCAGAGGCGTGGAGCAGCACGCAAGTCCGCGAAGCACTAAACAAACGCGGCATACCCCATGAATGCTTCACGTTCCCCCGCTTAGTCGCCCGGATTGCCTACAAGCCCTACTTCAAAGTCAACACCACAAGCATACTCGACGATTTAGATGCACTCATCATCCGTCCCATCGGGCGCGGCAGTCTTGAGGAGCTGGTTTTCCGCATGGATATGCTCTATAAACTCGAGCGCCAAGGTTTTTACATGATCAATCCCCCAACGGCGATTGAGCACTGTGTTGATAAATATGACATCCTCGCGATGCTCGAAGACGTCAACGTCCCCGTTCCCCGCACTCTTGCCACCGAAAGTGTAAACGAGGCACTTAGCGCCTTTAGTGAACTCGGCAGAGACGTAGTCATCAAACCAATCTTTGGAAGCCGTGGACAAGGCGCCACACGCGTCAACGACATAGACATTGCCGACACTATCTTCAAAGCAATCACCTTCCACCATGGCGTCATCTATATGCAGGAATTCGTCGAACATGGACACAGCGATATCCGCGCATTTGTGCTAGGTGACCAGGTTATCGCCTCGATGTGCCGGCTCGCAGACGGATGGAAAACTAACTACAGCAAAGGCGCCAGGCCTGCCCCCGCCGAAATCAGCGAAGAATACAAAGAAATGGCCGTGAAAGCTTCAAAAGCAGTCGGTTGCAAAGTCGCCGGTGTCGACATACTAGAAGGACCCGAAGGCCCAAGAATTGTGGATGTGAACAGCCAGCCCGGTTGGAAAGGTCTACAGATGGTTGCAAAAATCAACATCGCAGATGAAATCGTTAAATTTGTACTCGATGAAATCAAAAAATAGCAAGCACATCCCCTTGATTGAACTTATACGCTAGAGCTACAAGAGCTAAAAGCGACTTATTCCCGCTCTTCTTTGATCGGCAGGTTACCCGCAGTCAACTTTTCAAGTGGTTGTCATTATGGTTGTGTAGGGATCGGCGGCTTGACTTGGAAATGCTGTTTCGGTCTTGTCTTGCACAATGATTCTTTCTTTGGCGTGGGTGAATCTTCCAATAAAAGAGGCGGTGAGTCCTAGTTTCTGAAGTGTTTCTGTAGTTTTTTGTTGTGCTTTGGGCGAGACAGCTGCTAGTATGGTTCCGGTTGAAGAAAACGCCAGTAGTTGCTCATCACTTAGGTTTAGGTGTTTTTGTAATATACGTGCTTCTTTTGGAACTATAATCTTTTTTTGTTCCACTCTAAACCCGGTTTTAGATGATTCGGCCAACTCGTTTAGTGCCGCCACAAACCCGCCCTCTGTTGCGTCATGCATCGCATGCACCCCCTCCACATCTGAGAGTGCCAGGGCTTCTTTGATGCAGCTCTGCATGGGCACAAGCCCCGCATATTCTGTTTGTTTTTGGTTGCCGAAAAGTTGCCGGGCGGTTTCTTTGTGGATCAGTGCATAGTTGGTGATGGTTTCTATCCCAAGCGGTTTGGTGCATAAAATAAGGTCATCGGGTTTTGCGCCGCCTGAGGTAATGAGCCGCGTGGGCTCTACTGTGCCATAGACGGTGCAGACGCCTAAGAGATCCTTTAGGCTATCATACATTGCGGTGTGACCGCGCACGATGGCGATGTCTAGTTCGCTGGCGGCTTTGCAGGTTTGTTTCATGATTTTTTGGAATCGGCTGGGGCTGGTGGGTTGTGGACCAAGCAGGGTGATTGTGCAGAACTCTGGTTTTGCGCCAAAGAGGGCTATGTCTGAGGCGGCATAGTTTATCAGTAGCCAGCCAAACCATTCTTCGGGGACACCTGTACAGGGATCAGTTGCCACCGCCACAAGTTTATCGCCCAAGCGATGGACGCCTGCATCAAACCCTATCTGGGGGGGTACCAGTACCCGCTTATCGTGTTTGATGCATTTGAGCATTTCTTGGAGTTCTTTAGCAGCAAGCTTTCCCATTACATGTACACCCGTAACACCTTACTTTTCTGTAGTATATAGATAAAAACGATGCTTATCACCAATTCCGGTAGCATGTAGCTTCCATTGTATATGCCTGAGTAAACCCATGGATTCATTCCCGCAGGGGCCAAGTGGGCAAAAAAGATGACCCCTGAAATAAAATGCATAACAAGACCGCCGCTAACTGCAACTGTAACACCTGTAATTGGGTGATTTTTAAAAAAACCCGCTAATCCTAAACAACCATATGCTAAAGGATAATCCAGTAGTACCTGTGTTGGATAGTACACTTGTGGAAAAACTGCCAGCTGAACAAAACCATAAACAACTCCCGCAAAGAGGCCGATTTTTGGTCCCCGCCGTAGAGCCAACCAAAGCATAGGCACCCTGGTGCCCGCTGTGATCGAGCCGCCTTGCGGAAAAACTATAAAAGTGATTATACTCAAAGCAACACCTAAGGCAGTAAAAATCGCTATTTCTGCAAGAATTTGCGTTCTAATTCTATTTTTAGGTTTAAAGTTTAAAGTATTCTCTTTTCTAGTTTCCATTCGTTTCCCTCCGCCAGTATTACCTGGTTCAGGTTCATTGGGTCAACAGCAATACAGCTATTTTCTCAGCCGAGTCAATCTCAGCTCCCCTTGAACTAAACATCTAACATGAATTTCGATATTTTAATTTATCCGAATTGAACACAATCAATGAACCTGCCCCTGGTTCTCATGATTTTTTATCGCTATCCCAAGAAAATCCCCGAAGGGAAAAACTCTTGATTCTAAGTTGCCAAATATTTTAGGAAAAACAGTTGTGCTCCAAAAAACAACTTTGTGCGTTTCTGGAAGAGTCTTTTTAAAATCCGAAAACGAATAAAAAGTCCCAAAGCAGAGAGGCGAGCCTTTTGTAATTTTAAACAAGACCTTCAAATGTGCGCTACTGTGCTTATTGAGCAATCCAACAATAAGCCCCTTTCTAGCGACTCGAATCGCCTCATCTAACGCCAAATCTGGTTCTGATATGAACTCTAGACTTGTGATAAATATCACTATATCTATGGATTTGTTTTGAAATGGCAGGTTGCACCCTTCACCGCCAAATAGACTACTGCGAGACCATAGTTTCTTTGCTTCTCTAAGCATTGCCCCTGAACAGTCGATTCCGTAACACTCGTAGCCTTTTGTTTGCAACCATTTCGTAAAATGGGCCGTTCCACAACCTACCTCAAGGATTGATTGCGCCTCTGGGATTTGTCCTAAAAGTTTTGTTATTAGTTGTTTTTCAAGTATGTCTGCTCGTTTATATTGGGTGTCATAGTATGTTTCATAGTTTTTGGCGGCTTGTTCCCAGAAGTTCAATGTGTTACTCATATTTTCACCTATGCAAGGTAATCGGCGGCAAAAACCCTCCTAAGCCCTATGATAACTATGAAGGTCACTGGAATGAATACTAAATCGATAAAGACTGCGAAGTCAAAAACTGCAAAGGCTATTCCAAACAGTGCAAAATCGATAGCGAAGAAAATCATCACCTCCACAATGACGCCTAAAGTCATGCCTACGTGTTCACTTTTTTGTCTTAAAGCTCCTGCTATGAAAGCCATTGGTGTTCTAGCAGCAATTAATCCTACTAAGTAGATGTATAGAAAGCCTGGTGGAATAACGATTGCTCCTGTGCTCACTCCAGCCAAGTAGCCCACGGCACATCCGATGGCTGTTGCGGCCATGCCTATTTTGAACCCTAAAAGTATGCTCACCGTAAATATGATGACCGGAGCTATGTTGATTGTTGAAAGTGGGGGTGGTAGAGGTATTGCAATCATGGTTGTGATCGCTATTAGCGCGGACATAACTGCTGTTAGAGCGGTTTTTTGAGTTTTAGAGAATTGATTAGCATATACCCTGTTTTGTTTGTTTATAGTTTTTCCCTCCGCCAGTATTACCTGGTTCAGGTTCACAGGGTCGACAGAAGACACTGTCCTCTCAGCCGGTCATTTCCCAGCTCCCCAAGAACTAAGCTGGATAATGAGATGTGGAGAATATTAGGGTTGTGATAATCTATTTACATTATTGTAGGGGGTTAATCTGGCAGGGGCTTAACTAACAGCACCAGCAACTCTTGGGTCGCTGATGACACCTTCATTTCTAACCCTAAATCCGAATAGGTTGCGCCTGCAACAGCAGGAAACGAACGTGACTGTTCAACGTTTTGGGTTACATATAACAAGTTTGAACTATCAGCACTTGATAGTTTGTAGCTAAAAACAAAAGTGTCATTGTTATGTTGATATGTTTGAGATATGCCAGAAACCAAACTCAACGTAGAGTACTCTGAATCAGAACCACTTAAGCCCTCAAAGAAAGATGATATCGCCGGGGCTTGCCACACCAAAAGTCCAACCGCCAACACTACTAAGACTAAAAACATAATCTTCTCAGGAAACGACGTTTTTCTCTCTATAACAGCATCCACTTGAGACGAGACAGAGTCCGACAATATCGATCTTGATCTTTACCGCTTCAACTTTAAAAAATGTTCTCACCTAACACTACAGCGCTCAGAGTGGTTTGAAATTTTTCTTACCCTGAAAGATGGTTGCCTAGTTTTTATTGTAGCGGCTAAACGGCTAATTCACTGAACCTTTACATCAAACCGCTAAATATGCATAGTTGCAGATTTTTAATTATTGTTGTTGGGGTTTTGCGTATTTTGAAAAGTATTAATGCTAATAGTAGTGTTATGATTGATAAAAAAAATGCAATAATGACGGCAAAGGTTGCTGTGGACATTGAAATTATGTCGTCTTTTTCAATATTTTGGGTGATAGAAGCAGGCGGTTGAGTGTTTATGATTGTAGGATCTGGTGAATCTGCTGAAGTTTGGTGTTCGGGTATGGTGAATGTTTGTACACTCTGATTCTTTTCACCTGGAACAACACCTGAAGCTGTATATTCGAAAAACATGCCGTATATACCAGTGAATTCACCTTCATACATTAACATTGCATTTACGGTTACATCGATTTGGGTGTGGGAGGGCTGATTCCCTTTGATAGAGGCTGTTGTGTATTCGGAATTGGTCGCTTGAAGCTTATTTCCCGGACCCCAAGGTTGATTATATCCGTTAAAAGAGTAAGCATAAAAATTGTAATACGTTGTTTGACTCATGTCTGAGTTGCTTTGAGAAAAATGTCCCTGCACTTCTATTGTTCAGTTTGTATCTCGCTCAAGCATGAACTGCATATGCTCTTTGCCACCCAAACAAAGCAAGATTGTCGCCATTCCGACATTAGTTTTCATGATTGATTATCTGTTAAAGGGGCATTTCATTTGAGGTTCTATTTTTAGAGTATCTCTCCTACTACATTGATAGGTTTAGGAATCAGTGCCGTTAAATCTTCTAGTCGTTTTTTATCGATGGTGGCTAAGATTACCGTGGCTGGACCTGCCGATTTGTTGAGGTCTAACCCAGGATTCTCAATAAGTTTCAGTTGTCTGCCCACTCCGTATGCCATCATTTTGGCTTCGCTGGCAATCCCAAAGCCACCTACAGCCGTGATATCATGGACATATTTGCGCTGGGAAAGCTGAGCTACGTTTTTGAGGTCAGCTATTTCACCTCTGGCTTCGGCAGTGATAACTTCATCGCCTATTTTGGGTCTGCCCACGGCCACGATTAAATCGCCCGGAAGGGTTTTTCCCAGTCGTAGCTCGTTTTCGTTTGCCAAACCCACAACTGTTAAGCCCGCGCCAGTTTGCACTGTTTGAAAGTTGTCTTCGGTATTTTCTAAAAGCACCTGGTTGGGGTCAAGTCCGATACTTTTGGCTTCGCGGCTGACACCCTCTGCTATCGTTGTGCCGGTGTGATCCTTTTCCACACCCAGTGTTAACGACAAAAGTAGCGGAAAAGCACCCGTCGCAGTCACATCCATCAATGCCACCCGTGCCAAAAACTTACCCAGCACCTGTCCGTCCACCTTAACTTTATCGAGTTCTTTTGGTCCCACAGCACCCGAGGAGGTGGAGCCTGCCACAATGGCATGTCCTGTGGGCATTTTTAGGATGGATACGTCGCCTCTTCGAGTGTAGCTGATTTGGGCGGGTTTAACTTGAAAGGTGATGGGACGCAACATGGTACCAACATTTTCGGTTAAATGCATATATATTGTGAGAGCTTGACGTAGGACTTCAGAGCGTGTTAAGCTATGTTTTTCGGCGAGTCCGTTGAGGTCTGAGAGCATCTTGGGGGGTAACCGCACGTTTATAATTTCCAAGACTATCAACGTGCACTTTCGTAGTTTCTGAGGGCTTTATGCTTTTGCCTAACTAAACTGGTCCTGCCAGTCCCGTTACATGGGACTATATTTTATGTTAATGTAACCTCTCAAAAATGGAGCCACATAAGCAGAATAATTCGCTTATCGTATTGCATATAATCATGTGTTTGGGATGCAGATGATATCTAAACGTTAACTTAAAAAACAAAAAAGGAGAAGGGGTTGGTTTACCTGGAATGGGCACTGTGTCGTGACCCAGACCCGTGATGTCCTTGCCAATGCGACTCATAGGAACACCGGTGATGATGGTGATGATGGTGTTTAACTTCTAGGGTTGTCGGTTCTTGGGTTGGCTGTGTTGTTTTTGTCGGTTCTTGGGTTGGCTGTGTTGTTTTTGTCGGTGTATGGGTTTTTTTGTGTTTAGTTGAACATGACTGTGATTTAGGCGGTACTGGATCGGTGTTTGTTGTTGTGTCGGTGTTTGTTGTTGTATCAGGTGTTTCTGTTTGGGTTGTTTGTGTTATTGTGTTTGGTATTGTTGATGGAGTTGTGTTTGGTATTAATGGAGTTGTAGCGGACCGAGTTGTTGTTGATGTTGGGTTGTTCGGTGTCTTGTGGGCGTTGATGAAGTGTTGTCCCATTATGTTGGGTGAGTAGTTGTTGCTAAGCATTGTTTCTCCTGAGTAAGCGGGACCTAATCCTGCGTCGCTTAGCCAATAATATGCTCCTGCACCTATGCCTAAGTCACGTTGTGCTAAGAGTAGATTCTGCCACCAGGTGTAGTCGTTTTGTCTGTTTCTTGAGCTGGTCAAACATGAGCCTTGTTCGTTAATAACTAAGGGTGCGTTGACGCCCATGCTGTCGATACCGGTTTGGAGTTGCGTTTTGAGTGTGTTGTAGTCGGTTGCCCAATATGAGGTTAAGTCGGTTGGTGCATAGTAGTAGAGGTGTGTTGTGTAGACTAGGTTGGTTGCTCCGGGGATGGCATCACTGATTTGTTTTGTCCAGCTTAGGGTGTTGCCATAGCCGTTGGGGAACCATCCAACGCGCCACTGCATCATGATTAAGTGGTTTGAGCCGGTTCCTCTGATGGCGCTATACATTGTTTGGAGATATTGGATATATGCCGCGGGTATGGGGGTGTTGTCTGCGCCGGATTGTGGTTCGTTCCAGGCTTCAAAGATTGCATTTGGATAGTCTTTGAGGTTATTTGCCATGTCTGCCCAGAACCATCGCCAGAAGCCTAGTTCATTGTTGGTATAGCCTGCGTCTGAGAGGAATTTTTGAGCTGCACTGTCCCAACCCAACAGCGGTAAGCCTTGACCGCCAGCAGAATTTGGTGTGACATAAGGATCTCTTCCCGAAGAGCTTGCTGAGGGCGTAAGCATGTAGGGCACTATGTTAACATAGATTCCATATTTGGCTGCTTCTGCACAGAGAGTTTGCAGATATGCTTTGGTGCTGATTAGGGTTGTCTGCGAAGCATAGTTGATATCCTCCTGGGAGGGCGCAATGTTGTCGCGGTAATACCAGCTAGGATAGATAAAGACACGGATGTAGTTGATGTGCCATTGATCCCTCATAGCCGTGAAGGTTTGTTCCATGGCCGGTGTGGGGTTGTAGTTCCATTGGTTACCCCATGAATCGCTTTGACCTTGACCCCAAAGGATCAAGTTAGGTACAAAGCCTGCAACTCCAACGCCGCGGAGATAGATAACATTGCCGTCGCCATCAATTATTTGCGTGCCTGAGGTGTGGAGTGCTGGTGTTGCAGCCTGAACTGGTTGTATTGCCAGCGGCGAAACCATGCTGATGATAAACAATGCACTGATACAGATTGCAATGGGTCTAGAGACTCGCTTAAAGCGTGGTGTATGCAAACTTTTTCCTGAAATGTTTGTTTTCAAAGTTTTTTCTCTCTTCCTGAATTTTTGTCTCCTTATCGCTTGGATCAATTTTATGGCTTTTTGAAAAATGAATTATGCTATATTTGTCAACTTGCACGTCTACCATGCGAAGCATAGTTAACAAGCATAGTAAAGAGTAGGCGGTTTAGTTGATTCACTGTTGTAGCGGCAAAATTTTACTCCCGCCGACGAAATAGCGTAAGTGTTATATGCATCAGTTAATAGAAAAATTCATGAGGATCTCGATGAAGAAAACTGTTTTAGTCTTAAGCGTGGTTCTGTTATTAACTACCCTAACTTTATCATCCATGTCGTTTGCCCAAGCCGCCGGAGAAGGGCAATGGATAACAGACTATAAAATTGAAGATATATCAACAGGACAGATTTTAATACAATACACTGCTGCGACCAATCAGCTCACTGGGTCAGGCGCTGTTCTACCTGGAGCCGAAGTTAAAATCACCTTCACAGTAAATGTCATCGCTTCAGGCGAAGGAAACCTCCGATTAACATCTGGACTAAATAAGCCGGCATCTGGTCCATACTGGGGAGTTCCCAGCACAAGCAACTATGATTTAGGTTCTAGTTTCAGTCCGAACTCGCAATCTACCCCGTTTAATTGGGTGACAGGAACTTTTGAGTTGATACTATACGGCAAAGTTCCCACAACCAGTAGTGCCTCAAAAGTAGTCACCGCTGTCAGTCTCTTTGGTCCCTCAGGTGGCACACCCCTTGATACAATCATAATTACTGCAACCAGTGCTGACATGAACAATTATCTGACTCTTTTGGCCCAAAAAGAGGCCAAGCTGGAATCGCTAAAAGCCAGCGGCGTAGACTCTGGATTTATCCAAATCTATCAAAATGTCCTCAGAACTTCTCAAGCTGTAGCCGACAGCGGAGATGTCACAAATGCGATTGCTCTGTTACGCGGCTTAGACGTCGCTAATGAGCCCGCAGGCTCCACGATGCAGATGCTGTTTTTGCCCCTCATCATAGTTGCGGCTGTTGTAGCTGCATTGTTTGCGTTTTTGTTCCTGCGGATCCGCGGTAAAGTCAGCTACATGACCCTTGTTGTGGAAGATCAAATCAAAGATTTAGAGGGTCTAACCCTTAGAGCATCTAAAATCGATCGTGCGATGTCTGCAAACCTCGATTCAGTCAAAGATCGACTTAAAAACTTAATTGGGATGTGATACCACGAGAATCTACCAGAATAGTGTTCAACTTATCGGGTTAGGCTCAGCAGGCACCAATATCGTAGAATCCTTCCTAACCAACAAGAAAACCCGCGAACTGATCGAAAATGACCTGACTCGTCTCTCTCTTTTAGCCATAGACATCGCTGACCCCGAAATTAGAAGTCTCCAAGAAGCACACGAGCAAATCTCCCGTTCACTGATTAAAGCCGGTGTTCCCCGGGAACGATGGCGTCTCATCGCCGAATCCGTCAAGTTCCCCACAGCCGAAGCCATGTTTGACTTCATCAACCAAAAATACGGCGAATACGTAATAGGCGAAGGCTCCAAACTCGACGATTACAGTCCATGGTTACAGTCAACAATGGCAGTTCCCCCTATGGCCGGCGGAGCCGGACGAAGACGCGCACTCGCCAAAGCCATTTATGCCCTCAACTACTATCAGCTGGGTATCATCCGAAACTGCATCAATACGTTCAAAGAGCAGGCACTCTCCTCCATCGTCACCCCAACCGTCGTCTTGGTTTACGGCATGGGCGGCGGCACAGGAAGCGGCATATTCTTCGACTTCGCCCGTCACCTCCGCAAAGTTATGGGTTCAGGCGTTCCCATGATCGCCTTTGTTATCACCCCCTGCGGCGGAGACGACCCACCCGCAAAAGGTTGCTCAGCTTTCGTTGCCATGAACGAACTCTCGCTTCTACTAAACAAAAACTACAACGAACACATAGTCAAAGAATACGGCGAAATATACCGCAACCCCCTCAACGCACTGGTTTATCTGCCGTTGCTTCCAGCCTTCTCTAAGGTCGGTAACATCGTATCTGCACGAAAAGAAATGGATGACATGGTCGTTGATTTGCTCTATGTGCTTATGGATTTTGACTTAGCAGACCTCCTAGGCGGTATAGGCACCGAAGTCGGGTTAACAAACAATTCCGCACACACCTTGAGTATGGTTAAAGTGATGTATCCCGTCGAAGACTACCTCACCGCCTACAAACTGAGTTTTGAGAGCATGTCGATGCTTCAGGAATCAAGAAAAGAAAAACTCGGCATCCTAAACGAAATCAAAAACGTCATCAAAGTCGACAGTGACACTGCAAAAGATCTCTTCAAAAACTACCTCATAAAAACCGGCACCTACAACGAAGAACAATTCGACGATAAACTAAAAACCATTATCAACAGTAACCCCCGTCTCGAAGACGACCTTGCCCTGCATGTTAAAGGTGTCGAACTTCAGACTAAAAACTGGCTCGACGACATCATGAAATACCTCCTAACCATCAAACTAATGGGAAAAACCGGCCCAATAGAAGAAGCCATCATCAACCTCACACTCAAAAAAGACGGCTCAAGAAAACTCGACAACCTCGAAATCCTGCTGACAACACTGACCAAAAACTACCTTGAATTCTCTGAACGCAAAGCCGATATCATCGAACGACTAAACCAGTTAATCCCCAGCTCCCAAATATTTACTCTGCGCCAAAAGAAAGTGCTCGAAGACCTAGTCAATATCTCAGAACTCGCAGAGCATTCCCTCCGCATTCTTAGATTCTACGATGAAACACGCTACATAACCGAAGCCCTCATACGGTATTACGAGGTGCTTACCGAATGTCAACTGGAACTCGAAGAACTCTATGACATCCGTGAGGAACTCGACATAATATATCTCGTCATCCAGCTTATGTTGCGGACACCCGCAGATGAAGCCAAGATGATAGATGAACACCTCACATACATCAATGAAATCTTGTCTAAACGTATGCGGAAACGAGGCAACTTTGACAATGAAGCCCTGCGGATTGCGGAGATAAAGAAACGCAAAGAATTTGACAAAACCAAAATGGAGCGGCAGATACGTAAATTTTTAAGCTCAAAACGCTACGCACGCGAACAGCTTCGTGCATTGGAACGGGATCTAAGACGCGTTAACGAAGAAGAAGCCATCGCACTGGAAAACCTCGATCAAGTTGACGCTACTATCAAACTCTACGAGCGACTGGCTAAACGTTTCGAGTTGACTTCGCCTTACCGCAAGCGTCTCAACAAAATTGTTGATGCTCACCGTGAATACCAATCCAAAATCGCCGAGATAGCTGCACCTAAACGTTACTATGAAAAATCAGCTGATCTCACTGAGAGTGAACAGCTCAAAATAATCTTTAAAATCTTAACTGAACAGGAAGAAGGGTTAACCCGCGAAGTCATCTTTAAAGACATCCTCGATATGGCTCACTTTAAGGATTACATAAAAAGTGTTGTCCGTAGCTTCAAAACGCCCAGCGTTATGGGCTTCAAACCCACATACAAAACCGACTATATTTGGGTGACCATCACCACCCCGCCTAAGATGTGGACAGAGGACATGTCCCAGGAAGTCTACACTGCATTGGCCGGCTATGTAACAAGCGAAGTTTCCAGAACTATAACCGTGCGCGTTGTTGAATCAAGAGATCCGTGGATAACCCGAGTTCTGGTGGTTGGAGGACGCGGCAAACCCGAAGACATGGAAGCCTTCGACGAAATGCAGAATCTCTATAGCAAATCCAATGACTTCGAACGTTACCTTTCACGTTCGTTCCTACTGGAACACAGTGTGTACGCAACAGGTATCATCAAAGAAATCAACCAAAACAACGGTTATGTGCCGCCATCAGGCAACGTTAACAACGGTAACAACCCTGAAAAGTCTAAAAAATAAGCTGAACGACAACTATTCTATTCCTTTTTTGTTTCCTCGCTTTCTTTTTCTGTCGGGACCCTTCGGGTTCGACGTACAGGTTTAGGCTTCTGAGGTTCCGGTTCTGTTGCTGGCAGAGCCATAGTTGCCTCTATAGCTATTTTTGTCTTTTTGGTTTTGTAGGTCCTTCTTGATTTTTCTGTTGTTGTGGGTTCTGTTGTTGTGGGTTCTGTTGTTGTGGGTTCTGTTGTTGTGGGTTCTGTTGTTGTGGGTTCTGTTGTTGTGGGTTCTGTTGTTGTGGGTTCTGTTGTTGTG
>JAIRTW010000048.1 GCA_031254875.1 Candidatus Bathycorpusculum termitum | reverse complement strand
TTACACCCCGGCTCCATCAAACCCATCTTTTATGGGTGCCTTCGTCCAGTGAAACTGGAATGGCTGCCTCTTTTCGGGAGAGGCTTCGAGCTTAGATGCTTTCAGCTCTTATCCACAACGGCGTGGCTGCCCGGCGACTGCCTTATCAGACAACCGGTTAACTAGAGGCCACAGCGTCCAGTTCCTCTCGTACTAGGGACCCTTTCCCCTCAAGCAGCCAACACTCCCAGCAGATAAAGTCCGACCTGTCTCACGACGGTCTAAACCCAGCTCACGTTCCCTTTTAATAGGCGAGCAGCCTCACCCTTGGCCCCTTATGCAGGGCCAGGATAGGAAGAGCCGACATCGAGGTACCAAGCCGCGGGGTCGATGGGGACTCTCGCCCGCGACAAGCCTGTTATCCCTAGGGTAATTTTTCTGACACATCCAGCCCCCACCAATGGGGAGCATGGATGATCGCTAAGCCCGGATTTCTCCTCTGCGTCCCTTACTGTTTGGGACACAGTCAGGCTGGCTTTTGCCCTTGCACTCTACGGAGGGTTTCTGTCCCCCCTGAGCCAACCTTAGGGCGCCCTTGATATCTTTTCAAGGGCGTGCCGCCCCAGCCAAACTGCCCACCTACCGTTGTTCCAGCCCGCTAGGGGCCGGTGAGAAACACGGTTGCAGAAAGTCGGTGTTCCATTGTTGCCTCCCCCGTGTCCCAGAGAACACAGGATCGAAAGCTCCCGACTACACTCTGTATCCACAACCGTATTCCAGCGGCAGGCTGCAGTAAAACTCCACAGGGACTTCTTTTCCCGCTGGGAGATCGTGGACTGTTCGTCCACGTTATGTGGTTTCACCGGGTACTACGCGGGGACAGTGGGGCCCTCGTTGATCCATTCATGCACGTCGGAACTTACCCGACAAGGCATTTGGCTACCTTGAGAGAGTCAGAGTTACTCCCGGCGTTTGCAGGCCCTTAGCCCAGTTGGACCCAGGTTTCAGGTACCTGTACTGGCCAGGATTCAGAAGCCGTTCACAAGCTTTCGCTCTTGCGGCTTCCTGTGTTTTTATTAAACAGTCGAGACCCCTTTGTCACTGCGACCTGCTCTCCTAACACAAGGCTAGAAGAACAGGCACCCCTTATACCAAAGGTACGGGGCTAATTTGCCGAGTTCCCTCGCATTAGTGTATACCCGACACGCCTTAGGTTTCTCGCCTAGGGACACCTGTGTCGGTTCTTGGTACGATCATACAGGATCCTTCTTAGTGTGCTTTTCAGTGGCTCCAGAGATCAGCTGAACCTCCCTAAAACGGGTGGCTATTCCCATCTTCGTCCGGTTCTCGCCATTACGGCACTCCCCGGATGTATACGGTTAAACAAGGCGAAGACCTTGCTCAGCTTACCCCGAAACGTCAACACTAAGCTTGCGTTACCGCGCGTACCTGCATGGTTCCGGAATTTTAGCCGGATTCCCTTTTTCGGCATAATCGGTTAAGTTATGCCTTAGGATCGACTTACCCCCGGCTGACGATCGTTGCCGGGGAACCCTTGCCCCTTCGGCGGAAAAGATTCTCACTTTTCTTTGCTGTTACTACCACCGGGATCTGCAATCCTAATCGGTCCACTGGACCTCACAGCCCAGCTTCTGCCCAACTAGGACGCCTTCCTACCAACGCATCTTAAGATGCGCTCTGAGGTATCAGTGGCTGGCTTAGCCCCGTCAATTTTCGGGGCCGTCAGCCTCGGCGGGTGAGCTGTTACGCTATCTTTGAAGGATGGCTGCTTCTAAGCCTACCTCCCCGCTGTCTGAGGCTGACGACGCCCTTTGGTTTGACATTTAGCCAGCACTTGGGGACTTTAACCTCAGTCTGGGTTGTCCCCCTCTCGGTCGTGGAGCTTACCCCCACTAACCCGCTTCCTGAGGTCTACAGTGCGGGTGGATTCGTAGTTTGAAAGGAAAGTGGACTCTTTCGAGTCCTTGTTTCCCAATCAGTGCTCTACCCCACCAGCTGCCTCGCTCAGGACTGGGCTCAGGCCCACTTCGGAAGGAACTAGCTATCACCAGACTAGATTGGTCTTTAGCCCCTAGCCCCAGGTCTGGGGAACAAATTGCACGTTAGAACCCTTTCGAACCTCCACTAGGCTTTCGCCTAGCTTCATCCTGCCCAGGGCTAGATCGTCTGGTTTCTAGTATGTATAGTTATGACTTCGGGCCCTTTCAGACCCTGCACCTGACTCTTGCGAGCTGCGTGCGTGTTGGTTTCCCTTTGCTTACAAGTTTTATCTTTTAGGCTTGCCATAGCTATAAACTCCCCGGCCCGTGTTTCGAGACGGAACGCATAACCCTGATCCACTTTCCTCGTACAACTGCATCACTACAGATTCCTTCGGAAAGCTTCTACTCTTCTGGGCCATGCACGTCTGTAACTGTCTGGTTTCAGGCACTTTTCACCCCCATTCCGGGGTACTTTTCAGTTTTCCGTCACCGTACTAGTGCGCTATCGGTCTTGAGGCGTATTTAGTCTTGGAAGTTGGTGACTTCCAACTTTCCACACCGAAGCCACGGTGTGGTAGTCTGGGACTCTCGCTCAGCTCTTTCTGGTTTATACTTACGGGGCTGTCACCCTCTTTGGCGAGCCTTTTCAGGCTACTTCAGCTTTGCCAGCGAAGAGGAAGCAAGGCCCTTAACCCTACATCTCCCACATATTTCTATGCGGGATTCGGTTTGGACTGTTCCCATTTCGCTCGCTGCTACTAAGGGAATCCCGTGTTGGTTTCTTTTCCTCCCCCTACTAAGATGCTTCCGTTCGGGGGGTTCCCGCTCCGTTAGGAGCAACAACCTTGCGGTTGTTGAGAAGTCTCATTCGGGTATCCTCGGTTCTAAGGCTGCTTGCGCTTACCCGAGGCTGTATCGCGGCTTGCCGCGCCCTTCTTCGGCTCTCAAGCCGAGCCATCCTCCAGACAGCGTGGCATGTTACGGGCCAATGGTAGTGTCTGTTTGGCGTTTGGTGAAACACATATATTTCAAATTAAGTGTTTGGCGTCGTTGTATATGTTTGACCTGTGCATGGTGTCATCTTAAGCGCCAGTAGCGCCTATTCACCGCTTCACCCCCCATCGTGTTCTGGTGGGGAGCTGCATCGTTTGTTTGTGTAACCCATGTTACTGGGATTGCATAAGAAGCATACTACGCGAATATAAGTGTATCGTTACACTTTAATCGCGTTCGCCGTCTATACCCCCTTAAGAGGTCCCCGGCTACTTCTTCTGCATACACCACTCATTTTTTGGTGATGCACCCTAAACGATAAGGAAAATATCTAAGCTACACACGTTCAAATAAACCTGTCGCATCAAACAGAACAACACAGACAGCTTTTGCTCCAAATAGACCGACAAGAAGTTGGAATTTAAGGCAGTTAAAGGCGCTAATTTGCCTAATTTACCCAATGAACCACTATAGAAACCTACATAGATTTTAAGTAGATTACCGCATCATCCTAATGTCAAACCAAATTTCCTAAATTCCCATAAAGTTAGGCAATAGGTTTTTAGTTCAGAAAAAACTGGTAAACGACTGCTTTCCATAGTAAATTCCGATGTTACGACAGCTTTTAACCCGCATAATGCCTAATTAGGCACTATTTGCTTAAAAAACTGCCAACAACAGTCAAAATGTCCATTCAAAAACACACATTCAACATACTTTTTCCAAACCAAAACATAGTGCCTAATTATCAGGGAATTTAGGATTGAATTCATAACCGCTGTTTATAGCAAGCCAAAATGGCATTGGCATATGTGCCCTTGGTTGCCGCTTGAAAAGATCATTTCACACAATCTTTCATAATTGAACTTGTCACTACGTGAAAATGTCAATGTATTTCACTTCGCCATAGTTACACAGACTACTTTACGAGGGGACAAAAACCAGCAGTAACTTTTATTTGGATAGAGTTTTATGTGTCAGTGTAATCTGGGCATTTGGATGCCTCGATAGCTCAGCCCAGTAGAGCGGCTGCCTTGTAAGCAGCAGGCCGCGGGAGCAAGGCCCGCTCGAGGCTCTCAAAAAATATAATTTTAAGCTATGGGTGTTTCTTCGCTCTTTGATGCAAGCTTCGTCTTAATCGCCTTGGTGTCGGTTAACACAAGCCGGTACTTACGGGCTTGGGTCGAGACGATTTCATGTTCAAAGAGTTTACGCAGACAGCGGAAAACTTTTTTTGAGGTTTCTCCACTTTTATCAGTGATTTCTTGGAGAGTTAATTCTTTTCCTTCCGCTTGCAGAATTGCAACAACTTTCTCGTCGGTCTTGTTCAGTTTCACCTATACATACCCCAATGCTGGTTTTGTTTCACTATAAGCAGTAGCTATGCTTTTGTATTTTGCGGTAGTTTAAACGATCCGTTAACAAACAAACGAAGGGATAAAGCTTCTTCGAAATTGTCAAGCAGGCGCAACAACAGCTTTCTTGGCCAGGTCACTAATCCAGAAGGCATTTTTTTGTCTTGGAGTTTTTTGAGCAACTCTTGGCGTTGTTCTGCACTTAGCTGGCGGTTTGTTTCTTGTTGTTCTTCTTGGTCGTTTTTCTCTATCGCGTTTAGGTGTTCGCTGATTTGTTTGTTGATGTGGGCGAGTTTTTCTTTAAGGGTGTGGGGTTATGATTGTTTTTGCGTGAGTTATTGGCGCGGAATTTGCATCCATCTGTGGCGGTGGTTTGTTTGCTGTAGAGGTTCCAGTTGTTTAGCAACAGGTGAAGGCGCGAAAGGTTTGTTTTAGGGCTTCTGTGTTGTCGGCTCGAAAGTTTGCTATGGTTTTGTCATCTGGAGTGAGTTCGTTTAGGAGCCACATGACTTCTAGGTTTTTGGTGGTTTGTGCTTGGAGTTATCGGCTGGAGCGTATGCGGTGGAGGTATCCGTATAGGTAGAGGTTTAGCATCATTTTGAGGTCGTAGGGGCGGTTGCCTGTTGGGAAACATGTCAATACATATTCACTTTACTATAACAAAAAGATGTTTATTTGTGTCTTTTTTTGACCATCAGTCCAATTACCGCTACTACAATTTAATCAGCCTAAACAAACTTGACTGGCAGAAGTGCTCCACCGAGATATATTGCGGTTGTGTATAAAGGCGCAGATAATTCTACAACATCTTTCCATCAAGTGTGAACCGGGCGGCATAATATGGTCCGGCAATGCCAGGTTCCCTTCATCATTCAAGTAATTGATTCAACATAATGTACATGCAATACGGTATTTACATATAATATTGTGTTAGTTTCTATAAGTTTGCGTTTGTTTGAGTGAAGAAAAGGCGATCACCATGATTATAAAGGCTATGTAGACCACAAATAAACCGGAGAACAGCCCCCATATTGTTAGCGCTTGTGATACATTTAGAGACATCGGGGATGTTAATACAGCGATTATTGTGCATAACAAGGGAATTATTGCGCCAATGAGTAACAAGTTTCCTGCAGGACGGAATAGATGTTTACCTGAACTACCTGCTAATGCGCTGAATGCACTTCTGTAGAACAGGGCCATCAATAAGATAGGGCTGAACATTATGAGTATACCAAAAGCAATTATATCGAAAGATATCAGGGAGGGGGTTTGTTGGGTAACTGTGATTGCATTTGAAATGACGAGGGTTGTTTTTGAGGTAAAAATATAGTTGATAAGAAGGACTAGGGCGTTGTTAGTTATTATAAAGAGACCGAATATACCGAAAAACGTGCCTATAGCCGCGTTATGATAGAGACTATTGTCTTTGTACTGTTTGGCTAAACCTCTTATACCCAAGAAAACAAGAACTATGCCGATGATATTTAATGCCGGAATTAACAGCATTATTGAACCTATTGAACCCATAGTAGCTGAACGATTGCTTGAATTGCTAACGGTACTCAACAATATCCGCCAAAGGATCTAACATATGAGGTATAAGATAACCCTTTGGAAACATCCGACTTTGAAATTATAACAATACTTTCAAATAACTGCCTCTGACATAAAACGTCGGCTATGTATTTAGCCCTCTTTACTTTTGATCCTGCATCGCAGTCTTTTGATCAAGTGCAGTGAACCACTATAATTACAGCCTTTGTATAAGCGCTCATCAAGAGCAAATACACGCCGTGACTTTATTTGCAACCAATGCTTAAGGGCCGTTTCGCTCATCTTCTTTAGTGGCGCGGTCACTTTTTTCGCCAACAGCCCTCATTATCCAGCCCAGCAGAAGCAATGGCACCAAAAAGGGCAGAAGCAAAGCCCGTAGCCTCAAACAGACAGCCCCCTCAAACTAAGTTTCTCCTTAGTACGCCCAGATAGTCGCCCTGCCGCAGAAATGTCGCTAAAAATATTCGATAATGTTTGCGGAGTTAAAAAACCACAATGATATGCACCGCAAAGTTTACCATATTTTGAAATATTATCGCCAATATTCGCATTTATTTCATTTTTGTTTTTCAAATAATTCACCTTGGCATAAGTATTTCTTCATTTTTTCGAAGCATTGTAGCTAACATACCTTCGTTTCATGCCGCATCCACATTAAAACAACACTCATGAGTCATAAGTCTTTTCTCTCACGTTATTTAGCAGTATGAAGTCCACTACCGCTACAACACCTTTTGCAACGTAAAAGAAAACCAGCATAATCATAGAAACAGCTCCTGCAACGCTTAATTTCACTTGCGACTGTTCCCCAGGTTGACTCAAACTCAAAACAAAGGAACACAACATGCAACGTTCAGACATTGCGACGCCTGCCCAAAATCGCAGACATCTGCTACATTATCAAGTACCAATCACTACTACATATACCTCACGTTTTGCAATCATCGCCCTATTTTACTACGATAAAACCAAAACCTGTCGCAATGACATCACACTATATCTATACAGCACAACTTACAAAACCACCGCTATACACCCACCCCATAGAAAGAGGGCCACTGTCAAAACCATAACCCGTATTCACCACTACCCCTAAATCCAAAAGGGACAAACGCCCAACCCGCAAAAAGCTTTCAATCACAAACACGTATCACCATATATCAGAGTTACGTTCCGATTAAGGGTGGTGCAAAATAGCTGACTAAACCTGGCAACTAAATGAAAAGCTTACCCATAAGCACACGATACCCGCTTTCCCGCGCCAAAATCTCACAATCCCCAAACGCCCCGCAGAAAGTTTCAGGCAGACTTTTAGTGCCGATTTTACTACGGATAACCATCTGGAAACTACCACCAGTCGCCATCACCCTCGGCGCACCCTCGATTATAGCTTTCACGGTGTCCATACCTGCACTGACCGGCGGATTAGAAAGCACACAATCAAAATACAACCCCAAAACGGGTTCATAGAGGCTTCCGTAACGCACCTCCGCATTACCGATGCGATTGCCTGCCAGGTTCTGCCTTGCCAGCTGCACCGCCCTCATGTTCACATCCGTCATAACTACATGCAACTGTGGACTAAATGCCGCCGCCGTTATACCTACAGCGCCATATCCGCAACCTATGTCGAGCACAAAACCTTTTTGGGGCAAAACCATAGCATCGATGAGCACATGGGTACCTAAATCAATTTTTTTCTTGGAAAAAACACTCGAAGAAGTCAAGAACTCAAAGGTACGACCACGAAGTGAAGCATGAATTGTACCAAAACGGTCGTTGCTTTTAGGCGCTGAAGAAAAATAGTGTTCATGAGACTTATTTTTCCTGCACATCGCCGCCAGCCCCGGTTTTCCAAACTCTGGGGTAAACATTGCGTTGCATCAACACACGCGCCAAAACCGCCACTGCCCCATGCCGCATATCCACTATTTCCTGTGTGGAAACCTGTGCGCGTCCAAGCGCCACGGCTTCACCTTTAAGGGTAAATATGGCTATTACACTGCCTTTTTCGATACCGGTGTCCACTTGCAAAACACCGGGTGCCGTCAAACTGGCGCCATGGCAAAGCGCATCAACAGCTGAGTCACGGACTACGATTTTGGGTAACTGCACAAGTGCGGTTTCTAGGGGTTCGATGAATCTGCAAAGATTAGCGGACTCTTTAGTACGTTCGTATTCGCCAAACCAATATGCCACATCATGGAGAGTAACACTTTTGGCACTGGTTTCCTGGAAAGGCCCTGCGCGGGTACGACGGAGCTCCTGCATATGACCCCCAACACCCAGAATTTCACCGACATCATAGCAGAGTTTGCGGATGTATGTTCCGCCTTCACAACCGACTTTGAAGAGTACATTGCGACCGGCGTGCTCTATGTAGTCGATATAGTAGATGCGTCTTGTACGCAACTGTCGTTTAACGGAACTGCGCAGGGGGGGACGCTGATAAATTTCATCCTCAAAGAGACTCAAAGCATGCTTGATTTTGCATTCATCCACATCACCGTGGAGTTTAAGAACACAAACGTATTCTTTGCCGCTGTAGAGCAATGCCTGCACCATTTTGGTAGCTTCCTCCAGCGTGACTGGCAGGACACCTGTGACTTTGGGGTCAAGTGTGCCTCCATGTCCGATGACTTGGAGTTTCATGATTTTTTTTATCCATGCCGCAACTTCGTGGCTGGTGGGGCCTGCAGGTTTATCGAGGTTTATAGTACCGTATTTTATATATTGCTCTGCAGGACGTTCGCTGGGTTTGCAACCGTATTTGGGGTCAGTGTTGTCTTCTGCTTTAGTTAAAAGTTCACGTTTGATTTCCCATGGCGGAGTCGTTTTGGGCATCGGTGATTTTACTCCTTATAGAGGAAGAAAAAGAATTATGAGGTAATTAAAGGTTAAAACTGGGGTTTAAACCTTCATGACGTCGAGTTTGTCTTGGGCTTCTATGGCCTGCGATACTTCATCATCGGATGCGCCCCGTTTAATATCGATTTTGTCTTCTATGGGCAGAATGTGGTTGATGTTGACACGTCTGCGTTTGACGCCGGTGAGCTTTTTGGGTCCAGTAACTAAAACGAAGCTTTTATCCATGACATCTATAATGACGCATTTGGTACAGCATTCGCGTCCAGCTTGTTTGATGCATATTCTTCCGACTTCAATGGCGGGCATGTTTTTGTTCTCCTTAAAAAACAACTACTACAGATGGTAAATATAAGCATAACACAATTTGAAAGCATAAACAGCCCAATGGCTCTAACAACTATACCGTATTAATCAACATCAAAAATATACCCAATTATATGCCGCATCTCAAAAAACCTGACCCCACACGCTTCTACTACACCCGCTTAGCCTTAACTTGACCCACAACTCAAACACTGACTCTTTAACTTAATCAACAGGTTGCTGTAAACCGCTATTTTCTAACTATTTTTGTGAAAAAACAGAATCCTAAATTCCGCAAAATTTAGGCACCAACTGTAGAAAGTTTTTATAAATTCCGCGTTTTAGCGTCTAATTGTAAAATAGTCGGCAATTCACGTTTTTTTATAATACACTTATGGCGCCTATATAGGCATCATGAACATATTTTAAAAAACCTCTAATTACACACCTTTTTATAATTAGAACTCATTTTACAGAATTTAAAAGTTACTAATGCCTTGGTGCCTAAAGAACACGGAATTTAGGAGAACCACACTTTAAAGTAGACAACTATTCACGCCAAATACCCCAAAAAGACAAAAATACACAACCCAAAGAACAAGCAACAAACCCCACTAAACCCCACCACAGCCAAACTGTAGTTTTAGGTGTCCTTGTGGGGCACTCTTGGATAGTTCTTCGTAGATGTGGGTGCCTTGGGGTGTTAGGCGGTCGCGGACCGCTCGGATGACAAAGGTTTGTTCTGTGCGGATGGCTTGGGCGTACCATTCATAGATGACGCCTTCGCGATCGGCTATGTGGATTAAGGTTGTTTTGTTGGGTGTGTTTGTTTTTGCGGTTTGCATGGTTTTTAGCCAGTAGCAGCTTTGTCTTGGATTTTGCGTTTTGTTTCTCTGGGCCGCTGCGGGAGTCGTTGTTAGTGGGTCTTGTGTGTACACTTTGGGCGATTAGGCCTATTGGGTATGCCGTCAGGGGTGACTAACAGGTAGCTGTGTACGTTAATGCCTTGAACGTGTTCGCAGTTATATCCCAGCCCGGCGGTTTTTTTATGTGCATTATAATTAACTGATGGCGTCTTGGATTGATAGTAGGGCGTTGTTTTGGCGGCTGCAGTTATTTGTTGCATTTCTGTGGGCTGAGAGTATGTTTTCTTTGGTGAAGTCTTGGTTGCCCAGCATGCGGTATGCTGCTTTTGCGTTTGTTGGGCTTCCGCTGGCTAGCCATATGGATTTTTCAGGTTCTTCTGCGAGGTCACTCATCACTTGTAGGAAGCGCTTCTCCAGACGTTTGGATCTAAAATCTATTGTTTGAAACTCTTTTTCTACACAAATGCCAATATTCCCATTCAAATCGAACCCTCACTTACAGCATATATTACATTCTCATTCATTTAACTTAGCAGAGAATTGTAGGTCAAGTTAAGCCTCTTAGCAGATAATAAAAAGAAGGCAATAAAGAGAAACAGAAGATTTTTACCTTGCACCCTTCGCTTCCTTGAGGCGCAAATACAAGTGAGGTGATAACATGAGGTTTACGATCAACAAGAAGTACAGGCTTAAACAAGACTGCACAGATTCCATCTTAGGAAAGATACCGCAAGGCATGACGGCAATATTCATCACTACCACGACGGGGAGTTGTAAATTCAAACTACCCAACGGCAAACAGTTTGACATCCCAGAAAAGTCGGCACTTAACCTTATGGAAGAACTGCGGTAGCCCGCAGACAAATCGGCATGTCCAGCGTCCCCTTTTGTTATCTTATTGTCTGAAAATTCAACCACTTAAAAAAGGCATACCCGCAACAACTAAAAAGCAAAGTCACGGCCATCTGAACACTTATCAAAGCAACACTTGCGAAGAATCAGAGTTCTTTATGCCGCGTCTTTGCAGGTTCATTTCTATAACGCTGATTAAATCTTCGGGTTTTATGGGTTTAAGTAGATACGCATCTACTTCGCAATCGGTTTGATTACCAGTGTCTAGAGGTAATAGACCGGTGAGTATGATTTTAACCATTTTAATGGATTTTGCAGGCAATTTTGCCACTAAGTCAGTGCCTTGTATGTCCGGCAACCGCATATCTATTAATGCGACATCATAGTTGTTGAAGCTGATTTTATCCAAAGCTTCTTTGCCTGTTTCAGCAGTGTCAGTAGCATATCCTTTCCTTTTAAGGATTATACTAAAAGCTCGAAGAATCGCTTTGTCATCATCCACGATTAAAGCGGCCTGATTTTTTTCTTCGGAAATTATTGTAGATACATTATTTACACACATTTTTATCCACGGTTTTCGAATTAATGACTACGGAGAGCTTGACGTCCTCACACTCTGCAACGGATGAGCGTAACGGTATTAGTTTCCGTAGAATGTCCCGCTGGCTTAGACAACACGGAAGCTTTTCTCAGTGCTAGCAATAAAGGGAATTTTTTTCTTTTTTTGCTGTTATGTCTAAATACAGATCTGCGATATATATTTTTGCCATAATTTAGCAATATTGCCTAAGTTCAGCAAAAATGAAAATCATCACACATTTTTGACTATTTACCGCCAAATCACTTAAAGCCTTAAATACCTAGGCGCTAACTTTATGATGGGTTAAGTTTCTTGAGCTATCTGACACCATTAAAATCCGATCTAAAGCTAGGCATTATCCTTAGTCTACTGGAAGGTAGAAAGAAACTATCCGAGCTCGGAAAAGACACGCAAACACGAGAAACCACAATCTTACATGTCTTAAAAGAACTCGAGCAACTTGAATTAACTACAAAATCCGATGGTATATATCAATTAACTCCGCTGGGGATTCTTGAAGCTCACGTCTGTAGATGGTGTTGCAAGTCCTTTGATGTACTTAAAAACTATAAAGAATTCTGGCTATCTCATGATGTCAGTGCCATCCCGCCTTCACTAATGAGTAAAATCGGCGCGTTGGATGGAGCCGTTCTGGTAAAAACCGGAGAGGTAGATCTGCAAAAAGTACATGAGAGTTTCATAAGCATAGTAACTGCCTCAAAGTTTATCATGGGAGTATCACCAATATTCCATCCAGACTACATTAGCGTATTCGAAGGAATCATAAATAAAAACTGCAGAGTCGATTTAATCGTTACAAGCAAGGTTTTAGAAAAGATAAAGACCTACCCCAACCATGAACTCTTAGAAAAATTCCTCGCTGAGGATAAATTAGGCTTATACGTGAATGATTCAGCAAGATGTGCTTTGACTGTAACCGACCAATATGTGTCTTTAGGGTTATTCAATTTATCAGGAACATATGATAGTTCTATTGATCTGATTTGTAGTGAGGAGGAGGCACTTGAGTGGGGGAAACAATTGTTTAAGCAAACTCTGGATAAGAGCACGAAGTTATAACCAAACGATTAATGGAGTTAATGCAGAGAATCTCAAAAAGGTAACGGGGATAGTACGATTCTTCACTTCTTCCTCTATAGTTTTGGGGATAAGTACTGCCTTAGCAGTTTGCTTTAGCTCCACTCTGTACGGAATCACTATTTCACCTGCGCTACTGCTGGCAACTTTTCTATCCACCATTGCAGTTTACAGCTTAAACAAAGTCACCGACACTGCTGAAGACTCCATCAACAAACCTGAACAAACCTCAAACAGACAAACCTACTACCTCATTCTCTCAATAAGTAGCTTCATAATCAGTATAGCAATAGGCATCATACAAGGATGGGCTGTGTTTCTAGTGCTACTAACCCCACTGTTTATAGGCGTTATTTATAGCATAAAGATTTCTAAATCTCTTCCCAGACTCAAAGAGATACTTGGTGTAAAAAGCTTATTAGTTGCGTTTAGCTGGGCATTTACAGGGTCGCTTTTGCCTGCGCTTACGTCTAGAGTAGCGCCAGAAAAAATAGTTTTAGTTTTCATCTACATCTTAATCCACACCTTTGTTGGCACTGTGCTGTTCGATACACTTGACATACGCGGCGATGACGCTTCAAACGTAAAAACTATACCCATACAGCTTGGAAAATATGGAACCAGACATCTTCTACTCATAGTTAACAGCATGCTACTCCTCTGGCTTGGCTTCTGCATCGCCTCAGGCTTATTCATTAGTTATTTGCCTGCGGCAATGTTTGGAATGCTGTATAGTTATGCACTTATCTGGTACTTTACCAAAACGGAAGGTAAACGGCTCCATGCCGAATTATTCATTGATGGTGAATGGTTACCATTCATTGTAGTCCTGCAGTTGCTAATCCATTAAGTAGTTTCAGGGGGCTAAACGAATGTTTTTATTGGTAAGGGCATAATTAGGTTTCAGGTGTAATTACCATGGGTAAAGGATCAGGTTATGGAAAAGTTATCCTGTTCGGTGAGCACTTTGTGGTTCACAGTATCCCCGGAGTCGTTTCAGCCGTTGATTCATCGACAGATGCAGAAGTCAAAAAAGCAACAAAAACAAACATCCGTGATGAACGCAAAACTTCCAAAGGCTACGGCGAAGAAAAACGGCTCCAGCAGATCGAATCCATCGAGCGCATGCTTACAGCCATGCAACTAGATCCTAAACTGCCGCTTGACATCTGGATCGGCGGGTCACTGCCGGGCTTTAGCGGCTTAGGTGCTTCAGCGGCCTCCAGCGTTGCCATCGCACGTGCCATCAGCGAAGAGTTAGGGCTTAACTTATCTAACGAGGAAATTAACGCCGTTGCCTACGAAGGCGAAAAAGCCTACGCGGGCAATCCCAGCGGCATCGACAACACTGCAGCAACATATGGGGGTTTGATGTGGTTTAAAAAAAACCCCGCAGGCGGCCAAGATCGCGTTGAAAAAATCTATGTGAAACAGCCGGTTGAAATCGTAATCGGAAGTACCGGCAAAACCGCCAACACCAAACTCATGGTGGAAGGTGTTGCCGAACGCAAAAAGAAAGACCACGAAAAATATGATCCACTCTTCACACAGGCAGAAAAGCTCGCAGACGCAGGGCGCAAAGCATTGGAAACGGGGGATCTTAAAAAAGTCGGCGAACTCATGAACGAGAACCATAAAATTCTCCAAGAAATAGGTGTCTCCAGCGAAGAACTTGACCTCCTTGTGGATATGGCTCGCAAACATGGGGCAATCGGTGCAAAACTCACCGGAGGCGGAGGCGGAGGTTGTATGGTTGCATTAACGCCAGACAAAGAAGTACAGAGTAAAATCAGCTCAGCGTTCAAAACCGCAGGCTACGAATTTCTGGCAACAAAAATTGGCATCCAAACCTGAGTTTATGCAAACAGTTTATCTCCACAATTTTTCCTACCTCAAGGCAACAAAACATTGATAGTATCCATTCACAGCAATTGCATGGAAAAATAAAGAAGCCAAAGTCGTCAGCTGAACTATTTGGTGGATAGCGAAGGCATATTGCGTTGGTTTGTTAATAATGGAAAAAATGGTGAATCTGCGATTGTTTTTTAAGAAGCAACAGCTAATTTGGGCTTAAGGCGAAGTAAATGGGTTTAAGAAGCTTTATTGATGAACTAAAAAAAACAGGTGAATTAACCACAATCACAAAGCCCGTCTCGGTAGAGTATGAGATAGCAGGCATCATTGATGCTTTGGACGAAAAACCGGTTTTTTTTGAAAATGTGAAAGAATCAGCTGTGCCGGTGGTGGCGGGGTTAGTTTCCTCTAAAGAGTTGATTTGCCGCAGTATGGGCATCACCAAAGCACATCTGCTTCCCAAACTGCTTGGTGCCATCGAGCAACCTGTTGCACCTAAATTGGTTCAGAACGCATCTTGCCAAGAAGTCGTCGAAGCAGATGTGGACTTAACCAAGCTACCCATCATGCACTACACCGACAGAGACGGCGGCAGATATGTCGCCTCAGCTGTATCCATCATTAAAGATCCCCAAACCGGTACCAGTAACATGTGTTTTCACCGTCTCATGCTTAAGGATAAAAATCATTTCGTTGCCCGTATCGTTGAGCACCGCGGTACCGATACGGTACTAGCAAAAACTGGAGAGCTCGACATTGCCATCTGCATCGGTAACTCTACGGCTGTGTTGCTCTCGGCAGCTACGTCTTTGCCTATGGACGCTAACGAATTGGGCATGGCAAACGCGTTGGAAAAAACGGATTTGGTGAAATGTAAAACCATAGATTTGGAAGTGCCAACAGATGCTGAATTTGTGCTGGAAGGCAGAATTACCAAAGAGAAAACCACTGAGGGACCTTTCTTGGATTTAACGGGTATTGTTGATCGCACCCGCCAGCAACCCATCATCGAAATCAAATGCATTACCCACCGCGCAAACCCCATCTATCAGACCATTCTTGCAGGCAGAAATGAGCACAAGTTCCTCATGGGCATGCCCAAAGAACCCACCATCTACAAAGAGGTGGGAAAAGTCTGCCAAGTCAAAGACGTCTATGTCACACCAGGCGGATGCAGCTGGCTCCATGCCGTTGTCCAAATCAAAAAACAAACTGCCGAAGACGGTAGAAAAGCCATAGATGCCGCCTTTAAAGGACACGGCTCATTAAAACACTGCATAATCGTCGATGAAGACATAAACATCTATGACCCCCAAGACGTAGAATGGGCAATCGCCACCCGTTTTCAAGCTGACAAAAACACAACTATCTTCAGCAACCAGCCCGGTTCATCCCTCGACCCGTCCGGCGACCTCTCTGAGGGCAAGAAGGCAACAACCGCCAAAGCAGGCTTAGACGCCACGGCACCACTGGTTTCGACGGGAAAAGGCTTTAGTAAAGTGGACTACATCAAAGTTGACCTAAGTAAGTACCTCTAAGGGATTGACTATGGAGTTAACTAAGCAAGAACAAACCATGCTGGATGGCAAAGAGGGATATGCTGTCCGTAAAAGCATGGAAATTTTGGTTGCACTTGGCGAGATTTTCGGTGCTAAAAACCTCATCGACGTGGGTAGCGTACAAGTCGCAGGCGTATCCTATCAGAATCTCGGCGACGCCGGATTGGAATTCCTCGATTCGCTGGCAAAAGACGGCAGAGTCAAAGTCCTAACCACACTCAACCCCGCCGGCATGGACTTGGAGAACTGGCAACAACTCGGCATCAGCCCCGATTTTGCAGAGAAACAGAATCTCGTCATCGATGCCTTCCAGCGCATGGGTATACTCGTAAACTGCACCTGTACCCCCTACTTAAACGGTAACCTTCCCATCTACGGCGAACACCTCGCGTGGTCAGAAAGTAGCGCCGTTACATTTTCCAACTCTGTTTTAGGCGCCAAAACTAACCGCGAAGGCGGTCCATCCGCTTTGGCTGCGGCGTTTGTTGGCAAAACCCCATGTTACGGCTTGCATCTTGACGAGAATCGAGTAGCAGACATCCATATCCAGGTAAACACAGAGTTGAGCAAGCTCTCAGACTGGGGTGCACTGGGTTATACAATCGGCAAAAAAGCTGAAAATAAAATTCCCTATATCACAGGCATCAAAACGGCACATCTCGATGAGCTCAAAAGTTTCTGCGCCTCCACCGTAACTTACGGGACAAAACCACTTTTCTACATCAAAGGCATAACTCCGGGCGCAGAACTCCAAAAGCAACCAACTCAGACAACAACCATCGAGGAGGCAGACCTCAAAAACGCCTATGACAACATCAATGACAACGTCTCAGACATTGACTTTGTCTGTGTCGGTTGCCCCCACTGTAGCATAAAAGAAATCCAAGAAATTGCAGAGTTGCTCAAGGGCAAAAAGGTGAAAGAAGACACGGAACTCTGGGTTGCGACTTCCAGGACTATGAAACAACTTGCAGATAAACGCGGCTACACGGCTACAATCGAAGCGGCTGGCGGTAAATTTGCATGCGACACCTGCATGGCAGTAGCGCCCCTCAAAGGCAGATTTAAGGCGCTGGCAACGACGTCGGCAAAGGGCTGTTTTTATTCGCGACAGAACCTCATGAAAACCAAGATGGGTAGCATGAAAGAATGTGTTGATGCAGCGGTGACTGGAAAATGGAATTGAAAGGCAGAATAATCTACAAAGGTAAAGCCCAAGGCCAAGCGCTCGTCACTTCGATGCCGATTAGCTTCTATGGCGGTGTTGACCCAAATACAGGTGTTGTACTGGAAAAAGACCATGAACTACAAGGGCAAAGTGTCAAGGGCAAAATTCTCGTGTTTCCGCAGGGCAAAGGCAGCACTGTGGGTAGCTATACGCTCTACCGAATGAAAAAAAGTGGTACCGCACCAATCGCTATGATAAACAGAGAAACCGAAACTATTGTTGCAGTCGGCGCAATCATCAGCGAAATCCCCTTCGTGGATAAGATAGACGTTGTGAAGTTTAAAACAGGCAACAAAGTAGTTATAGAAAACGACACTGTTGTCATCTTCTAAATTTTTTGTTCTTCTACGTTCTCACTGGACTAAAATGGTTTTCACGTCTGTTTTCTGCACATATCGTAATCGGAATTGCGCCTGAGAATTTAAATAGGCAACGCTGTCACCATCCTACAGCAGAAGAGAACAACTGCAACGTTAAATTAGCAGAACATAGATACAGATAATCAGGTAAGATTTGCGATGAACGATGCAAACCCAATTATACTTAAACTCGGCGGCTCAGCCATTACTGACAAAACAGCTGAGGCAACCCCTAAAACCGAAATCATAAATCAGCTTGCAGAGGAAATCAAGAGGGCAGACCTCGATAACCTCATCGTGGTTCACGGAGGCGGAAGCTTTGGCCACCCAACAGCAGCCAAATACGCAATAAAAGAAGGCTACAAAGAAGACCCAGTACAGCGGTTTGGCTTCGCAGAAACTCATCACATGATGACTGTACTCAACGGGTTGGTAATGGATTCGCTGATTTGGCATGAAATTCCTGCGTTGAGTGTTGCACCTTCATCGTGCTTTATTACAGAAAATGGTAAAGTTAAATCCTTTGATGATACCGTCTTTAGGGCCATGACAGAAATAATCTATACCCCCGTACTTTATGGCGATGTGGTTTTTGATGATAAATTGGGTTTCACGGTGCTAAGCGGCGACCAGCTGGTGGCTTATTTGGCGCTTAAATACAAAGCTAAAAAAATCGTTGTTGGGGTCGATACAGACGGGCTTTTTGACAGCGACCCCAAAACTAACCCTGATGCTAAACCCTACAAATCCCTCAACCTAAAAGAACTCAAAGAACTTCAACCTAAACTCGGCAAAGCCCAAGGAACAGACGTAACCGGCGGCATGGCAGGTAAAATCGCTGAGCTTATCCCTGCAGTTGAAGCGGGAGTTCACGTAACCGTTACAGGGGCCACAAAAAGGTTATCTATCTACAGAGCCTTAACAGACCAGAGTGTTTTGGGCACTGAAATAGAGAAGGCGTAAAATGGCTGAGGAAACAGGCAAGCGTAAAGTCGATCACATCAATATTTGTCTCGATGAGAAAGCGCAAGCCAAGAAAGCAACAGCAGGATTCGAAGATATTCAGCTTATCCACCGTGCCCTACCTGAAATCGATCGGGCTCAAATCAGCCTCCAAACCACTTTTCTGGGCAAAAAATTCAAGGCACCCATAATCGTTGGCGCCATGACAGGCGGTGCAGAAGAAGCAACAAAAATCAACAGCGCCATCGCTGAAGCAGTCGAAAAATTTGGTTTAGGCATGGGATTGGGAAGCCAGCGAGCCGCCGTCGAAAATAAAAGCCTTGAAAAGACCTACCGCATCGCCCGTGAAAAAGCACCTCACGCATTCTTAGTCGCTAACATTGGCGGTGTCCAGCTTGTCCATGGATACGGAGTAAAAGAAATCAAACGCATCGTGGAGATAATTGATGCTGATGCTGTTGCAATTCACCTAAATGCCCTTCAAGAAGCAGTTCAGCCCGAGGGCCAAACTAACTTTAAAGGTATATTGGTAAAAATCGCTGAAGTCGCCAACGCAATCGAACAACCGGTCATCGTCAAAGAGACAGGGGCAGGCATTTCTGCAGAAGACGCCCAAGTTCTCGAAAAAGCAGGCGTCCAAGCCATCGATGTAGGTGGCGTGGGTGGAACCAGTTTCGCTGCAGTCGAATACTACCGAGCCGTTCCCAAAGGCAACGTCCAACACTCTTTGGGCGAAGCCCTCTGGGATTGGGGCATACCTACTGCAGTAAGTTTAATCGAGACAGCTCAAACCGTCAAGTTGCCCCTGATTGCAACTGGCGGAGTGCGAAGCGGCACCGATACAGCTAAAGCCCTCACATTAGGTGCCAGCTTAGCCAGCATCGTCCAGCCGATTCTCCAAACCGCAGTGAAAGGCACAGAGGAAACAGAACAGAAACTCCAATACCTGATCGAGGAGTTGCGCAATGTCATGTTTCTGCTTGGGGCCCAAAAAATTTCGGATCTACCCAAGATGCCCGCGGTAATTACAGGTAAAACCGCTGAGTGGCTCACTACCCGCGGCTTTAACCTACAAAAATACGCCAAACGAGGAGCATAATAAAGTTGGACATCGGAAAGTTTCTTGAACAAACTGCACCCCAAATCGACAAAGCCATCGAAAAATACATCCCAAGAAAATTCAGCAAAGACGCGGCGCTCTTCAAAGTTGTTCCGCCTCTCTACAGCTATAACCTTGAACCACTAAACAAAGCCATCGCCGACCCCATCTGGGACATACTGGATAGAGGCGGAAAACGGTGGCGCCCAGCTCTGTTCCTGCTCATCTGCGAAGCAGTGGGCAATAAAACCGATTACTTGGAATTTGCAATCATCCCCGAAGTTATCCACAACGGCACCCTGATTATCGACGATATCGAAGATTCCTCGGAGATACGAAGGGGAAAACCGTGTTTACATAAAAATTTCGGTGTTGACATAGCCATCAACGCAGGAAATGCCATGTACTATCTGCCGCTTCTGCCACTGATGATGAACCGAGAAGCGCTTTCGGCTGAAGTACAACGGGATGTGTATGAGGTATATGTGCAAGAGATGATTAACCTCAGCATGGGGCAGGCTATGGATATTGCATGGCATCGGGGCATGGCAAACGCCGATACCTTGAGCGAGGAGGATTATCTACAAATGTGTGCCTACAAAACCGGCACTCTGGCACGGATGGCAGCAAAAATAGCGGCAGTTCTATCGGGTGCAGATGAAAATCTCGTCGAAAAATTGGGCCAGCTAGCCGAATGCATCGGTGTTGCCTTCCAGATGCAAGATGACATCTTGGATTTGACGGGAGAAGAATTCGCCAAGAGCAAGGGTTGTGTCGGTGGAGACATCTCTGAGGGCAAACGATCGCTACTTGTCATCTACACGCTCCAAAATGCAAATACGGTCGACAAGAAGCGTCTCCTTGAAATTCTTAGCATGCATACGAACGATCAGAACCTACGCAACGAAGCCATTGCCATCATCAAAAAATACGGCGCCTTTGAGCACGTCAAAACTCTTGCGGAGCGGATGGTGGTGAATAGCTGGAGCGAGGTAGATAAACTTCTTCCTACTCCGCAAGCTAAGGAAAAATTAAAAGCGTTCGCTGAATTCTTGATTAAACGCAATAAGTAACACGGGCGTATAAAAGTTGGCACTAGAAAATGATACTGAATTACGTGAATTTATTCGTAAAGCCGCTTTACTCAACGCAGTTGGGCATTATGGGAAAGCACAGGCAGGCGCATTAGTCGGCAAAGTTTTGGGTGAAAAAGCCGAATACCGCAACCGCGTTAAGGAACTCTCAGGTGTCATTAATACTGTTGTGGCTGAAGTTAACAGTTTAGCGTTTCCTGAGCAGAAGGCGATTGTGGAGAAGAATTGGCCGGAAACGCAGAAGAAGCCTGAAGCTGAAGAGAAAAAGCTACCGCCTCTGCCAAACGCAGACAAGTTTAGAGTTATAACCACCCGTTTCTCACCTAATCCGGATTGTGTTCTCCATTTGGGTTCAGCTCGCGCTATAGTGTTAAGCTACGAGTATGCTCACATGTATGGCGGTAAATTTATCCTGCGTTTCGAAGACACCGACCCTAAAACCAAGAAGCCCCAGCTTGAGTTCTATGAAAGCATCCGCCAGGATCTGAAGTGGTTGGGTTGTAGCTGGGATGAAGAGTATATCCAAAGTGATCGCCTTGAAATTTATTATAATATTGTTGGGAAAATGGTTGGCGGCGGCAACGCCTATGTTTGCGAATGTACTCCAGAGGAGTTCCGTAAGAAAGCAGTGGCTAAAGAAGCCTGCCCATGCCGCAATATACCATCGGGTGATCAGCTTCAGAGATGGCAAAAGATGCTTGACTACGGCTATCAGGAAGGAGAAGCTGTGGTCCGCGTCAAAACCGAGCTGGATCATCCCAATCCGGCAATCCGTGATTGGCCGGCTCTGCGCATCATTGATACCAAAAAGTATCCACATCCCCGCGTCGGGAGCAAATATCATCTTTGGCCGCTCTACAATCTTGCCGCCGGCATAGATGACCACCTCATGGGCATGACCCACATTATCCGAGGTAAAGAACACTACACCAATATGGTTCGCCAGAAATACATGTACCAGCATCTGGGTTGGGGATACCCCGAAGCAATCCACTATGGCAGGCTAAAAATCACTGGGGCCGCATTATCAAAATCCAAGATTGCGGCAGGCATAAAAGATGGTGACTATACAGATTTCGATGACCCCCGATTGGGCACTTTTGTAGCGCTCAAAAAACGTGGAATCCAGCCGGAAGCCATCACAAAAATGATAATCGAAGTCGGCGTTAAACCCAATGATGTCACCTTGAGCTGGGAGAACCTCTACGCGCATAATCGAAAAATTCTCGATGCCACAAGCAATCGTTACTTCTTTGTTGCAGAACCAGTTGAACTCAAAGTGGGGGGGTTACCAAAAATTTTCGATGCAAAATTGTCGTTGCACCCGGAGCATCCTGAACGTGGCTTTCGGGAATACACTATCAAGCCTGAAAGTGATGAATCAACGGCTGTGTTTTGGATAAGTAAAAAAGATGCCGAGACGATACAGACAGAACAGACGATGAGGCTTATGGAACTTTTTAATATCCAAATTAACACAAAAGCCGCCAACAGCATAACTGCCGCTTATGTCAGCGAATCCTATGAGGATATACGCAAAATTAAAGCTCAACTTATTCAGTGGATACCTAAAGGTGCAGAATATCCTGCAGAAGTTGTCCATCAGGATGCGTCAGTAACGAGGGGTTTTGCAGAGTCGGCATGCAAAAAGTTAAAGCCAGACGACATCATACAGTTTGAACGCTATGGCTTTGTGAGAATCAACGAAGCTGGCGAAAAACTAATCGCGTACTATGCCCAAAAATAGGTGATAGAAATGCGTAAACTTAACGGAAAAGCCATCATCTGGCCGGTGTACTTTGACCAAAATCGAAGCCGCAAAGAGGGACGCCGCATCGCCAAAGATCAAGCGGTCCTTTCGCCCAAGGTAGTAGAAATCAAAGAAGCCGCTGATAGATTGGGACTTAAAAACGAAATCAACATTGAAGCGCATTACCCCAAGATGCCATGGGCAAAAATAGGCATGTTGATTGTGGAGAAGCATGAAGCCAAAGAAACCATAATCAAAAAGCTATCTAAACAACTGATAAAAATTAAGAATCAGCAGGCATCAGAGCAACCTGCCAAACGGAAATAAAAAATTTAGGCTTTTTCTTTGCCGACAAGTATGGCGTTTATAACGCCGTCGCTTCCGGGCCTGCTGGTAACTTTTGCCAAGCCAAGGGTAGTTTCGATTTCTGCACCTTTAGTAATAACGCCCCGGCGGTTGTAATCGACGTTAGCACCGTTACGGACTACGCGAACGATTTCAGATTTTTCTGTTGTACCAGTTTTGGGGTCAGTTACTGAGGCATATTTATCGGTTAAAACCTTAATTTTGCTGTTTCCGCCCAAAGTGCGGGTGGATTTGCGTTTAGGTTCGCCAAGTACTGTTTCTGCTGGGTATCCGCCTGCCTCGTACTTTTTCTTGGTGCGGTAAACACGTTTTTTACCGCCTGTAAGTTTCCTTTTACGTAAACTACTATGAGTAGACATATTCTACCATCTTTCCACTAAATTGCGTAGTCACTAAACTCTGAGAATCAATATAAACATACCGTTTCAAAGACAATCGTCCATATCCACTGAGACTTCAGTCACGTTTTCTAATGGAAGTTAAAGAAAGAAACAAACTATCCACAGGCATAGATAACTAAATTGAAGCACAAAACACCCAAACACCACACAAATGTTTACAGATACCAAACAGCTTAACACAAAAACGTGTTTGTAATATTCTTACTAAGTAATGTTTTGATCGGCATAAAAACGGGTTTTCCTTGATTGGGTGAGTTTGCTGACAACCAACATGCATTGACGTGTCTTCCATACTCTTCTTTGGGCCACCCATACTGATGCTGTCCATACCAGCAACTGCCTTGCTGACTCTACAAGTGAGCCCAAACCCAAAAAGGCAAGGCGACAAAAACAGGTTATAAAGGAAGCTTGTGGAAACCCGCCTGCTTAAAAGGGTAGTGCTTTTGATGGCTTCTCTGAGGACTTCTTTGATTGTTTTAGAGTTTTTTTGCATACTCTTCTAACAGTTTATGCTCAGCTTCAGTCAGAGTCGTTTGGACCACTCGCATGTAACATTAAACATGTAAAATGAACAATGAAATATTAAAATTTACCCCAGAAACAAGATAAAATAAAAATCAATGCTGAAAAAGTCAAGTGGTGGGGCCTCCCGGATTTGAACCGGAGTCTATAGAGCCCAAGTCTACAAGCCTAGACCAAGCTAGCCGAAGGCCCCAAACTCTTGATGCAACACTATTTTCCTCTGCATCCATAAAAACCTTGTCAACCCAAAAAATCAGGCTACATCTCTTTTGACCAACAATGAAGGTCAGTTTTGCTTTAAGCAACGGAGAGCGCAACCCATAACCACGCCTTCAAGTTCATTAGATTGAATTTATCATTCGATAGAATATAGTTATCAAACATTACTTGCCGCAATCCATCTTGTACCTATAGAAGCAGGGACCTTTTGCCGGATTACATTAAAATAACCCCACTTGTTTATATCAGAGAAACGCACAACAGAATAGGCAAGGAAGCGAAAGAGACTATGAGTGAAGAAGGCGACCCATTCTGGGCTTCATTATTTGAAAGGATCATTGGATTAAGCCTCATCGTAATCGGTGCAGTATTGCTCTACCTTACCGTTACAAACGAGGGTATAAGCGGGTTTAGCATGCTGTTTGGGTTTCTCAGCATCGTTTTGGTTATAGTAGGTATTTTTCTGCTTCTTATAAAGCCGGAACAGTAGTTTATTCTCTTCTTTCCGGATGTATCTACGGTTCAGATCTAAAGCAGTGTTATACCTCTTAAGGTTTATCTGCAGTTAGCAGAAACGACTTCAAAAAAGGAAAAGGGACCGAACGAAGAAACTTCTAATAACCAGCCTACATTTACCCTTATAGCAAAAATAGATAGACGTATTTATAAACCGAAACCGATACAATCACCTTTAAAACAGGAGGAAATGAGTTGCCCATACGCCAACCGATAGTTTGTGTTCTTGGACATGTAGATGCAGGCAAAACTTCGTTGCTTGATGAGCTACGGAAAACTAATGTGCAGTTCCGTGAGGCAGGCGGCATGACTCAACATATCGGCGCCAGCTTTTTCCCTGTGGAAACTCTCAGACAACTCATTGGGCCCTACATGGGCAGTTTCAAAACAGGCATTGAAATTCCGGGTTTGTTAATCGTAGATACTCCGGGGCATGAGGCGTTTACAAATCTACGACGCAGGGGTGGAAGTGTTGCTGATATCGCTATACTCGTCGTTAATTCGATCAGAGGGTTTGAGACCCAGACGTTTGAGTGTATCGAAATTCTTAAAGTTCGAAAAACCCCTTTTATTGTAGCCGTTAACCAGATTGATCGCATCCCTGGCTGGAAAGCCCAGTCTAACACACCGTTTTTGAAGTCATATGCTTCTCAGTCAAGCTTTATCCAAGAGGAACTCAACAACCGTCTCTACCAGGTTATGGGTGATTTCAGTCGTCTCGGATTTAAAACTGACCGCTTTGACCATATTCGTGACTTCACCCAAAACATTGCTTTAGTACCTACAAGCGCTAAAACCGGCGAAGGCCTTTCTGAACTTGTTATGGTACTAGTTGGATTAACACAGCAGTTCCTCAAAAAACGTCTCCAAACCACCGATGGACCGGCCAAGGGCTCCATCCTTGAAGTTAAGGAGGAACCGGGGTTAGGTTTGACCCTGAATACGATTATTTACGACGGCACGCTCCACAGAGAGGATATGGTGGTGGTCGGCGGCAGAGACGGCCCTATATCCGCACGCGTCCGCACCATCCTTGTGCCTAAACCGCTCGATGAAATGCGTGACCCCCGAGACAAATTCACAAGCGTAGAATGTGTCTATGCCAGTGCAGGAGTAAAAGTCGTCGCGCCCGATTTAGAGAACGCATTAGCAGGTGCACCGCTACTTGCGGTGCCTGAAGGCGAAGAAGTGGAAAAATACGGTAGCCTCATCACCGAAGAAATCGGCAAAATCCGTATAACTAAAGAAATCGAGGGTGTCATAATCAAAGCTGACACACTGGGCTCGTTGGAGGCGATAGCGGAAATTCTCAAAGTCAACAACGTCCAGGTTCGAAGCGCCGACATTGGTGATATCAGCAAACGAGACGTCATTGAAGCCGCCGTCGTAAAACAGCGCGAACCACTTGTGGGCACCATTCTTGCGTTTGGCGTTAAAACTCTCCCCGATGCAGAAGATGAGGCAGAAACAAGTGGCATCAAAATTTTTAGCGATCCCATCATCTACAACTTAATCGACAGCTATCTGGAATGGGTTAAAGAGAAACGGGAACGCAAAAACGAAGCTGAATTTGAAGCACTCACTAAACCAGGCAAAATCATGGTTCTACCCAACTGTATATTCCGCCGTGCTAAACCTTTCGTGGCGGGCGTTGAAATCCAAGGCGGTAGGCTCAAACCCAAAGTTTCGTTAATTCGTACAGAAGACGGCTCAGACCTCGGTGAAATTCAGCAAATTCAAGATAAGGGCAAAGCCATCGGCGAAGCTAAAGCAGGTGCACAAGTTGCAATTTCGATGGATAAACCCATAGCGGGACGACATATCTTTGAGCGGGATGTACTCTTCGTTAAGGTCCCTGAGAAAGATGCACAGAAACTGTTGACAGCACATATAGAAGATTTAACCACAGACGAACAAGGCGTACTCAAAGAATACGTGAATTTAATGCGCAAAAAAATCCCATTCTGGGCAGGCACAATATAACGGCTACTTGAAACATAATATAGCATATCAGAGATGCATAACGCGGAAAGTTTGCCTCCGAGTCTTCTTCTATGCAAAACTGTTTAAGGTTGCATTTCGGTAGACAACGATGTGATGCTTTTGTCCTGGAAACTAAAATCCACATGGCTTTGGCAGAAACTAGCTTGGCTAAGAAAGCCCTTCATGCAACAAAATCA
This sequence comes from Candidatus Bathycorpusculum termitum, assembly GCA_031254875.1. Lineage (GTDB taxonomy): Archaea > Thermoproteota > Bathyarchaeia > Bathyarchaeales > Bathycorpusculaceae > Bathycorpusculum > Bathycorpusculum termitum. The sequence continues at coordinate 5,371 of JAIRTW010000048.1, read as the reverse complement.
GCCAATAAAAGCAACTATTATCGAATAGCACAAACCGCCGACCTTGGCCCATAGAGTGGAGCACTGTGCATCGAGATCAGCATTATTATCAAACGAGGTTCTTTTTCTGTTAAACCTGTTTTTTAAAGCTCAGCGCGGCATATCCGACAACATTTGAGGAGTCTCCTGTGACGTCACCGCTATTATGGTAGCTGAGCTGATCTACCTTGGCACAGATACCTGCAGCATAGATAATTAAGCTGGTTATGGGCATAAATCCGCAGGCGGTAATGTTTTGGGTCTGTATGGTGTCATAGAAGCCTTTGGCGTCTAAGTCTATAACTTTTTTTAGGGCAACGTGGTCTTTGGCGGCAGCTTCTTCGGCGGGTTCGTAGTGAGTCATGTCGGAGGATGCAATGACAAGGGTGTTGGTGGCGTCTAAGGCCTCAATGATGGCCCGACCGATTTCGACGGCGGAATTGTAGTCCTGCATTTGAAAGCATATGGGCACTATTCTAAAGGAGTTACCGTAGAGAAATTGGAGGAAAGGCAACTGAACCTCAAGGGAGTGTTCAAAGCGGTGTGCCAGCTCATCAACGTCAAGATAGTTGGTTTCATGGAGTATATCATCTGCTATGGCTGTATTGATTTCTATGTTGCCCAGGGGTGTTTGCCAGATACCTTCACGCATAATAGAGAGAGCTGAGCCGTAACCGGTATGATTGGGTCCTAAAAGGACTACTGTATCGGGTTTGCCGTCTTGGGCTAAGGGATAAAAGGCTGAGGCTGCAACGGGACCGCTATACATGTAGCCTGCATGGGGACAAATTAAACCCACGATTTCTCGCGGGTGAGTTGTTTTGTTAATTATAGGGAGTTTTTGTGGTCCGAGTTTATGGAGAAAACAGGAGGTAAGTTGTGCTCTGAGCGATTCGGCGTCGCCTTCATAGAATTGCGAGGCAACAATTGGACGCCGAATGCTTGGCAAACTTTTAGGTGTCCTCCTCCTCTTCACGGGTGACTTTCGCTTCAAATTCCTCAATGCTAACAGACGGATCTTTGTCTGGGCCAAGTTCGCCTCGCTCCCTTAGGACTTGGCGGGTGAGCAACCAAAAGATAACGGCGAGTGCCCGTCGGCCTTTGTTGTTGGTTGGAATGACTACGTCAACACCTGCGAATTCGTTGTCAGTGCTACATAATGCAACGATGGGTATACCGACGTCGCTGGCTTCTTTAACGGCTTGTGCATCTGCACGGGGATCGGATACAACGATGACTTCGGGGTCGATACGGTTTTTGTACTGGGGGTTGCTGAGCTGTCCGGGGATGAATCTGCCGATGATTGGTGTTGCACCAGTGAGTTTGCAGAACATTTTGACAGGCTCATGAGCGTAGAGACGTGTCGCGGCTACGGCTACTTTGGCGGGTTCATAGCGTGAGAGGAATTTAGCGATTGTGCGGATACGATCGTCTGTTTTTTTAACGTCTAAGACAAATAAACCGTCTGGGCGAACACGGTAGATGAATGGTTCCATGTCCAAGGTTTTCATTCTGGTGCCGATATGGATACCTGCAGAGAGCAAGGTGTCTCTTGGCAGAAGCAGAGTTTCCTCTGACGGAGTTTCCTGAACCTCTTCCTCAGCGTCCTCTTCTACGGATTCAGGGATAGCCTGCTCAATTGTTTCTTCGGGGGGAACATCAGCAGACGCAGATTGTTCCTCTTCAAACTCTTCTTGAGAAACATCAGCAGACGCAGATTGTTCCTCTTTAGATTCTTCTAGGGTTTCTTCAGGTAGGTTTTCTTTAACTTGGTCTTCAGACATTCTTATTCATCTTCTCTTTAGTGTATGTTTAAGTCAGCCATTCTGGCTCGGCTGCCAAGGAAATGCTCAATGCGGATGAGCTCGTTGAGTTTGGCTATGCGTGTGCCTTCTACTATTCCGGTTTTTATGACAGGGCACTTATAGGCTACAGCCAAATGGGCAATGTGCCAGTCACATGTATCACCGCTGCGATGGGACATAATGGCATCATAACCGTTACTCTGTGCAACTTGAATTGTTTCAGCTGCATCGGTTAAGGTACCTATCTGGTTGACTTTGATGATGATGGCATTTCCAGCGTTAATCTTTATTCCATTATTTAACCTTTCAGTATTGGTTGTGAACAAATCGTCTCCACAAACCATACAATTTTTTGCTTTATTAGTGAGCTCAGCAAAACTATCAAAGTCATCCTCATTAAATGGATCCTCAACATAAGCAAGATGATATTTCTCGACTAAACTAATCAAATACTCAAGTTGCTCGGCGGTGTCACGTTTTACACCCTCATTTTCATAAACATATTTTTCTTCCTTAGACTTCCAAAACGAAGAAGCCGCCACATCTATACCGAAACGACACTCAAAATCTAATTCATTACCCACTTCCTCACATGCCCGCGCAATGACCTCAAACGCATCGTCAGTGGTAATGTTAGCTATCCATGCACCCTCATCGCTTTTACCGCCGTTAAAAGTAGTCGATTTCTTCTTGAGGACATCGCCTATCCGCTTATGAATCTGGGCGTTAGCGGTTTGGGCTTCCAAAAAACTCTCCGCACCATACGGCAGAGCCAGATACTCTTGGATACTGGGCGCTTTACCCCGCGCATGTTGCCCGCCACTTATGCAGTTACCCAAAGGGTAAGGCAAAGTGTTAGCAGCATTTCCACCTAGAAACTGGAACAGAAGCAAACCATGACTGTTTGCAGCGGCTTCGGCATTAGCGAGGCTTATGGCAAAAGCAGTGTTACCACCGATATTTTTGAAATCTTCGGTGCCGTCAATTTCGTGGAGGGTGTTATCAATTTCTTCTTGGAAATCAGCATTTAACCCCGCAAGTTCGGGAGCAATCAACTCATCAACTTTTTTGATTGCCGCTTCAACACCGCCTGTTGGATAATAAGCTACTTCAGCTTTACCACGGCTTTTACCCGCAGGGGCACCTGCACGTCCAAAACCACCAGCAGTGATTACATCAACCTCTATGGTCTCGTCTCCGCGGTTGTTGAATATTTTTCGAGCAATGAGGTCCTCGATGATTGATGACACACAACTAACCTCAGACGCTATATTTTTGTTAGGGGCTTATTTTAGGTTTCGGAAGGACAGTTATACAATTAGCACCCAGCAATCTGCCAAGACAATCCATATGACGACAACACCAGTTCCTCTAAGAGATCACCAGGGCCTTTTAGGGACAAAAATGTATATTGGATCTGTTTGAGGAAAATGCTCCAATCAGTAGACGAAAAAACCAATCGAATCAAAATTACTAAACGACTGAGAACCCAGTGATGCCACGACGACAACAACTGCTATGGAAAGCAAGTTTGCTCAACTGATAAAAAGTCGGTATTATAAAAAATAAAGAAAGAAAAAATTTATACCACTATCTTAAACGGCTTCTACAGTCTGGATTTCTGGAACCACTGTTTTAAGGTGCGCTTGGATACCGTTTTTGAGCGTCATCTGTGACATGGGACAGCCTGCACAGTGACCGACTAATCGCACCTTTACAGTTGATCCTTCAACTGCAACCAGCTCTACGTCTCCGCCGTCCATCTGGAGTTGAGGCCTTATATCATCTAATGCTTGTTGCACACGTTTCTCTATTGATTCAGCCATAACAATTCACCCCAAACCCAAACGAATCGGGCTATAAAAAAGATTGCTGTCACCCATCAGCGTTTACGTCTAAAAACAACTTTTGCCTACAACGCCGCTCGTCAAGGTGTAGTATCTATCAGATACATCCGGCTCTGAAAAGTTTTACACCTCATCAACTGCACTTCAGGTAACGAGTAAATGATGAAGAAATAGCCACTACAGTAACAATACTTCTGATACTCTTGTCAGCGTTCCCCTTGTCAGCCCCAGCCAGCTGAATCCGAGGCTACGCCCTCAGAAACATAGCAACTATAAACACAGTCTAAGTGTAACCAAAATTCTCAGTTTAGATATTGGTGGTAAGTATATATGGGCTACACATATCAACCCAACAATCGCTAAACCGCAAATTTATTTAATAGCAAACCGCAGGCAATCCAAAGTCAAGCGGTTTTAGTCGCTATAGTTCGATGTTTCTGTTTTTAAGTTTGCTGTCGATTATGCTCAGCAACTTGTCGGGTTGAATGGGTTTTCCCAAAAGAGTATCAACTCCTGACATACGTTCCTGCGCCACTATTTTACCACTCCACATAATTTTGAGTGTTCCAGGTGAATTATGCTCTATTAGCGAAAACAGTTTTGTGCCTTCCATATCGGGGAGACAGAAATCAATCAACGCTACATCAAAGCGTCTGAGGTTCAATTTTTCTATGGCTTCTTCACCTCTTGCCGCTACTGCAACGTTATAACCTTTTTTCTGGAAAATCCGCATAAACGTCCGCAGAATGGCTGTGTCATCGTCTATGATTAGTATAGACGGCTTGTTTGGGATAAACAAGTGGCTAAAAGACGCTCCAGTAATATAGTAAGCGATTGGTTTGTAATAAAATTTACGCCCAACTTTTATGTCGCAGGGCCACATTGTCATCGATACTAAATCCTTCTCATATGCGCTACCAACCTCGTTTGTTATTCTAAAAGATCTCTTAGATGAGATATTTAAAATACAAATGAAATGGGAAATGCCCATGAGACGAAAATTAGCATCCGTCCGAGCTCAAAATTAAGGGGGATTCTTTCCGGGGAATCGGCATGATTTTCAGTATAGTGTGTTTACCGTTGGCGTAAATACCAAGATTATTGGGGGCTTCGGATGATCATAGTCGGGGTGAGTTATCATTTTTTAAGGAGAAGGTGGAGCAAACGGCGGCTAATTGTCCACGGTTTGAGGCTTTGTGTGGGGATGGGCTTTATACGAATCGGGTAACGTGTGGGTTGTTGGAGTCGCAGTCGTTGACGACTTATTTTTTGCCTCGGTCAAATGTTACTTTTAGGAGCCCTGGGGTGGCGCTTTGGAAGCGTATGCTTTATGCTTTGGTTGAAAATCCAAGGGTGATTGGAGGGTTATCATGCGCGGTCAATTTCTGAGTCGGTGAATTCTATGCTTAAACGCCGGGAGCCGGCTAAGATTCGTAAGAAGAAAACCAAGAAAAGGTGTTGCGGAGGCACTCAAGTTTATGGTTCATAATATACGGTAGATTTGTTACTTAAAGTAACTAAATCCGCAACTGTTAAACTTGGGAACCACTTGAAAATAATTTTGCCGCAAAACCTTATCTTCTATGGTGTCCCGAAATTATTTCGCCGTTTATATATGTTTTTTTCCATGTTTTTCACCATTCAAACAACTTTGCCGCTAAACCCAACCAAACCTCAGACCTCATTTTACGAATAAACGCT
>JAIRTW010000123.1 GCA_031254875.1 Candidatus Bathycorpusculum termitum | reverse complement strand
GTCGGGTCGGGTCGGGTCGGCGTGGGGGTTGTTTGTTTGTGTTTGGTTTGAAGAAAAAGTTGTATGTGTGCATGTGCGAGTTTTTTGGGTTGTTGGTGGGTGTTGTGGAGGATTTTTGTGCTTGATATTTAGATGTTTATGTGAGGTTGCGTTGTTGGGGTTTGTTTGTTGTTTAGGGTGTTTTTCGGTGATGTTGTGGTTGTGGAGGTTGTTTTTGGGGTTCCCACTTTTTAGTGATTATTTTAAGATTTTTCCAGTTATGGGAACCAAAAATAGCGGCTTGTTTGGTTGTTTGGGGCGTTTTTTAATGGTTTTTTGGTTAATTAAGCTGTTTTTATTGGTTCCCACTTTTTCATCAGTTTAGACAAGTTTTGCGTTTTTTCAACCGTATTGTACGTTATTTGAGACCTGTTTTTGTATTTAGAAGGTTTTTTGTTGATTTTTTGGCTAATTAAGCTGTTTTTATTGGTTCCCACGTCAAATTATATGATTTTCAGCTAAGAAACAAAGTATACACTAAGAAAGCCAAGAGGGAGTTTTCCCATGTTAAATGGGCCTTCTGCCGGCCAGCAGTCAAACAGACAAGTTCCAAATAGGAAACACACACTATAACCCAAGAATATTTAAAACCACAAAAATCAATTTGTTAAAAATATAAAAAGGGGTCTCAACCTCTAAACTTTGAGCCAGTTAGTTTTCGAGGTGACCTTTCACGTGGATTTTGTTTTTTTCGATAAGCCGCCTCACTTCTTCAGTGTATAGGCTGATGACACGTTCTTTTTGACCTTGTCTTGCACAAAGATAGGTTTTACCCCTCATCACTTTAAGCCTAAAGTACCGCCCCTGACCCGCCAACTCTAACATTAACGCTTCAACCTGCTGATCCCCCACAGCAAACAGTTCCGTTTCCGTTTCATCAGGTATGTTTTGTTCTAAAAGAGGCATTGATTTTTGAGGCGATGATTGTTGAGTTTGTTTAGGCTCATGTGAGGGGATACGCTCGGGGGTTTGACTGGGCTGGTTGTTAAACATGTTGATGATTTCGATGGTGACTTGTTCGGGGTGGTCGGGTTCAAATCTTGCCGAATTAGCTACAAAGACGGCGTTCCACTCCAACAGTTTTTCCCGTAGTTTTTCCTCATCGATTTGACTGGGTACAATAAAGACCGTGGGGAACCCCATCTTTTGGTTGCGCCTATAATTCCCTTCTAAGCGTTCCCAGTGTTTTTGGGGGTAGCATTCTACTTCAACTGCAAAACTTCGCGGGTAATCCCAATTGGCCTGATCAATAAACCCTTTTGCACCCTCAACCCTTGACGCGGGCAGGGTAGGCGTGACGTAGAGGTCAGCTAAGCTTTCATCGGTTTCTCCAGTGTCTACGTGTACGATCCAGCCATTTTGCCAATAGATTTTGCGCTGCGCCACTATAGTACAAATATGCTCAACCCCGCCCGCCTTCTCTCCTCTAAAACTAACATCTAAGAGCCGTTTTGCGTGTTTATCGCTTAGATCCAGCCGCCACAACCGCGTATGTATGTCTTGGGCTTTTAGTTCCTTTTTACCATATGCATACGCTTCTTCACGTAGTTGCCGCACAGTCTCCTCCTTAAAAACTAGCCAAGCCGCACGTCTTGTGTTGTCTATAGCGAGGTTTTTTAAGGCGTTGGCAAATCCCATCTCAGTAAGCACATACGGCTTAGGTTTGATTGGGTCATATTGCAGGTGGTTTTGCAGGGTTTCTTCGTCAATTGAGCCGCCAAATAATCGAACCGAGAGCAAAATTACCCACTCCGCCGGACTTATGGGCCAGTCAAGAAAGTCTCTTTGCAACGATTTGGGTTTTACCTGCCCCATCAATTCATCCACATCTACTTGGTTGCCGTATTCTTTTAGGCTGTGTTTGATTACCTCTTCGGGTTTGTGGGGTCCAGTTTGGTGGTCGATGGTTTGTAGGACTTGGTATTCGCGGTTGCCATGACAAGGGGTGGAAACAAAGAAGAGGTATCGGGGTAGATTCATTAGGGTTTGATAACCAAATTTTTTAGGGTAAAACTTTTCAAGAACCCGTGCGGTGTCTTCACCTACTCTAAATGAGATTATGGTTTCGCAGGTCTGCGTGATGGCGTCTTGGATGTCTTTTCGGTATTGCGTTAGGTATTGGCTTGCAAGCGTTATGTAGACTTTGAATTTGCGCAGCGATTGGAGGGTTTCGGGTATGCTTTTGGTTGTGTAGCGGTAGGCTTCGTCTACGTATACGTAGAAGGGTTCGCGTTCTTGCTCAGGGATGTTTTCACGGGACATGCCCGCATTGTATGTGGCTGAAAGTATGAGACTGCCAAGAAAATTGGCCATGTCAGTAGTAATCACTCCTTCAGGCAAATCAACGATGATGATTTTTTGTTTGTCCATAGCTTTTCGGAAGTTTATGCAACTTTTCTCAGCCATAAACATGGGAACCAGAATCCTCTCTTGCACTATGCGATAAAGTTTAGTTAAGACGGACATGGAGGCGTCTTTGGGCATCTTATCGTACTGTTTCTCCCAAAACACCCGCACATTATTATCCCGACATTTCACAGTAAGCATATCGCGAAATTCGTCATCAGATAAAATTTTGTATAGATCGGGGAGTTTGGCGTTTTCTTTCTCCATAAGCAAATACAAGGCGTTTAGCAGAATCATGTCTAGACGTGGCCCCCACCATTGTTCATAGATTTTCTCTAAGGTGTCCATGAACATGCGTGCGACTACATCGCGTTCAAAAGGATCTTTAGACTCTAAAAAGTTAATTTGCACTACCCGATTACCATATTTGGTTTCAAAGGCTGACCAGGGATTAATGTAAACAACTCTATCCCATTGCTCAGGGGGAATATGTGATAGGACGAGTTGGGTGAGGTCGCTGTGGGAGTCTATTACCATAAAACCCTCGTTGTGGGTTATGTGTTGTTTTATTTGGGAGAGGAGGAATCGGGTTTTGCCGCATCCGGGAAACCCCATCACTAAAGTGTGAATACGATCAGCCCCACGGACACCGCGCTTCATTTTCTTGCCTATGGTGGGGTCTATTTCTGCGTCTATGCCTAATACGTGTAGTCGGGGTTTGTTTGTTTTTGAGTTTAGAGTTTGACTGTTCATCTTGTGAACCTCGGTTCTGCAAAGATATGTTTGCTGTTTTAAAAAACCCAAAACATCAAAGGTTGAAGTGACACCATTTGAGTGAACAATGTAAAAATCCCCTAAACCCCAAATGCCAAAATGAGGATATTATTTTGTATTTACAGATTGGTCAAGAGCGATTGGCCATCTGTCGTCAATGTTGGACGGAAATAGCAGAATCTGAGGCTGAATGGGATGAAACAGGATTAAAAACGAAAGAAAAACAGACAGCGCTCTAATTTAAAACATCAAATAAAAAAACTGTCAGCGCAATCAATTCTGAACGCAATAGCGTCATAATTTAAGTGCCATTTGAAAAGATTACAAACCTGTTAAATAAAAATCAAAGATAACTGCAATTCTTCAGCATCCCTTGAATTTTTGCGACATAGCATCAATAAGACCTGCCAGTGCTTAAATCAGCATTTCGACTATATAAACATCGACATATAAAGCGGAAGAGTCTCAATTTTACCACTAACACCCACATTTTTAGTTGATAATTTAACAGCCCGTTTCACACTATATTTATCAACCATAGTAACAACAGACCACGCCTTAGTGTTATCACCCGCTTTAACCTCAACAGCAACAACAACATCATCTGCCCTCACAATAAAATCAATCTCAAAACGATTATCCTTTGCAAAATAGAACAACTGTTTCCCAGACTTTCTAAAAACATCAGCAACAACATTCTCATATAAAGCCCCCTTATAAATACCCAAATCACCATTTATAACATTCTTTTGCGAACCATCCTCCAACATTGCAACAAGCAACCCCGTATCCCTCATATAAATCTTAAATTCACCATCCTTAACATTACCAGCAAGAGGAAGTTCAGGAATAGCAAGATTATTACACTTTTCAACCATGCCAGCATCAATTAACCACATAATACTATCTTTATATTTACGAGCCGAACCATGCTTCTCAACAATAGACCATTGAAATTTCTTATATTTTTTTGCAAGCTGATTAGGAATTGAGATAAAACAGTCTCTAACTTTGACTTTCTCTATACCCTCCGCATACTTGGCAATATCCTTCTTATAATCCTCTAAAATATCACGCTGCAACTTTAACACATTGCCAAAATTATGAGTATCAACAAAGTTCTGCACAACACGCGGCATACCTCCAACAACAATATACTCTCTAAACAACTCTAACAGTTTTGTGTGCATTGCAGACAAAACAGGCATTTTTTGATCATAAAATGCCTTAACTTCAACAATGGTTTCTTTACGGATCTTATTTGCCCAAAGAAACTCTTCAAAATCAAGCGAATGCATTTCCAAATGCTCAACATATCCAACAGGAACACTTGGAGGCTGTTTTTTCTTATCATGTTTATATGTTATGCCTAAAATTGAGCCGGAAGTAATAACATCAAATCGTTTATCTTGCGCTAAAAATTTTAAAGCTGTTATAGCGCGAGGGCAATCTTGTATTTCATCTAAAAAGATGACCGTTTCATTGGGGATGAATTCGGCGGTAGGAAAATAGAGGGTTATTTGTTTTAAAATATTCTCTTTTTCCAAGTTTCCTGCAAAAATTTCGCTGTATTCTTCGTTTGCGACAAAGTTCATTTCGATAAAATGTTTGTAGTTTTTCTTACAAAATTCTTGTATAGTTGTAGATTTACCAACTTGCCTTGCTCCTTTAACCATCAGACACATTCTGTCTGGATTATTTTTCCACGCAGTCAAGTCACGTAAGATCTTTCTTTCTAACATATTTATCACCTCGCTAATAACATAACGAAATTAAAATATCTTGTCAAAAATTCTGCAAATTTTATACGCCAATATTTCGCACATTTCTCAATTTTTATGCGCCAATAAACCAATGTTTTGCAATCTTTATGCACCAAAATCAATCGAATTATTGCAGCGATTTGAGCGTAACAATTTTATCAAATACGAACAAACTGCCCCTAATAAAATATTGATGCTATTAAGTTACTTCTGTGTATCTGGTGTGCTTTGCCATTTATTTTATCAATACAAGACTAAAACAGTTAGGATCAGTTAATAAATAACTTGAACTATTCATCATAATATTTATGGTATTCCACCGTTAACTTGATCAAGTTATTTTTGAACTATTCCTTAGTAGATTAAGTACTTTTATTTTTTAGCTTGTTTATTGTTTTGCAACTTATATAACTGGTAGCATAGCCCTGCTCAATAGTCTCATTGCCCGACTTGCTAAACCGCAACTTTTTGTCCTTAGCCTTTTGCCCAACCATGATAATACGTCCAAGAGGGTGTAAGCTCATTTTTTTGGTAAAGGCTCTCATTTCCTTCATAAGTTTTAGATAATTTACTCAAATTGCAAGTACAAACCCGCTCCAAATAATCCACTTGACCGTTGCGCCACTTTTCGTAATTCTCCTTTTGTCAAAACACCAACTTTCTGTATAACCTCCACAGGAACAACCGCCCCTGTGCAAAAAATGTTTTGCGCTCAAAGATACCTTACCGAAATTTAGGCAATCAAATACAATACTCAAAAAGAACATGCTCGCGACGAAACAACATGCGAACCCGGACCAGCTAAAACGTCTTTTTCTTAGGACTAAGATGTAAAAAGTGAGTATACATAAATCTTAAATATAACTTACTAAGAGTTGACATTTACCGTTAAAACGGAGAAAAAACAATAATGGAAATTAATATCAAAAAAAATAGTTCATTAAGTGTCGCACTAATTACCCTGTTACTTTGTACTTTTATTTTGGTACAACCTGCTTTAGCTAATCCACCTCTACCCAGTTCCCAAAACATCACAGCTCAACAAGCAGAGCACATGATAAAAACAAATAAAGACATAGTAATTTTAGATGTAAGAAATGAAACCGAATACATTGGAGGGCATCTCTATAACGCAATTTGGATACCTTTGTATGAGCTTGAAAATAGAATCGCTGAATTGGAAGATAAACAAAACTCCCTCATAATAGTCTACTGCGGAGTAGGCGGCAGAAGTGTAGTAGCCTGTCAAATCCTCGAAAATCACGGATTTACAAAAATCTACAGCATGATAGGCGGTATAACTGCATGGATGGAAGCAGGCTATCTAATAAATACGAGCACACACTACATTACTGTAGATACCTCTAAACCAAATACATGTATACAAATAGACCCGATGCTATTGAAACAATCACTACCAGATTGCGGATGCGAACCAAACCAAACAGCACCAGATGTGAACAACACTACTTTGAGTAGCTTTACGTCAACGGTATTGCAAGAAAATGCAACCTACCAAGTGACTCGATTACAGTATTTGGAAAACGATACACTTGTTGAGGTTACACTGACTACTTCTCTGCTTTGGCAACTTAAACAATCAACTCATGACAGCAATAGAACGATAGAATTTATTTCAACAAAAATCGATAGTAACAACGAGTCGATGCAAACTTATATACTAAATGATAATGTTATAACTCAAACATATAACTTAACGCTGTACACAACAATACTTGCCTCTGAATCTGGGAATTACGAGACAGCTTTTACTAACATAAACTATGTTCCTATGGATAACAAGACCAGAACGACATATGAATTGATAACTTTCAATTCATCCGTCACATTATCGGAACAATATAAGATAGTTAGCGACATCTCAGGTGAACTAGAAAAAATTTACCAAAAAAGTGACGATAGTTCTTTGCAACAATTTACAGATGCGTATAAGGCAATGAAACAGGAATCTAAAGATGTATCCGTTATCGTAAAAACACAATTACGCGAATATGATAAGGCCATTGAACAAAGCGTCATTACTCTATCTGACCAAGACCCTCTTGCTTGCTTAAGCTCTATCTTAGGTTGCATGCTATCAATAGTGAGTATGCCTTCACTTTTGGCTACTTGCTATCTGTGCGCACAAGTTGTCACTTGCATCCCTACATGCGTTGCCATCTTTACCATTCCAGTTTGCCTACTTTGTATAGGTACAGGAATTGTCGGTTGTTTAACCTGTCTGTACATTGTTGGAGTACTCCCATACGAATGCTGGAACGCCGGTCGTTGCTTAGGTATATGGTAAACTAAACAACAACGCCCTTTTTTTATTTAGCAAACAAAGGCTGTTATGAATATAAGAGACGTTAAACATGACTGAAAAGCGATATCACAAATTAATTCAGTTGTACCGGATAATTTTCATACTCCTTGTAGTAGGTGCAAGTGTTTCTGGTGCAATTTCTTGGATAATAACTAAAAGTTTTTCATCTGTTTATATAACTCTTATTCCCATTATCACGTTATCCTTAATTGCCTATGGATTTTACAATAGATATTCGATTAATATTTTTAAACGCAATATAACTGTTGCTTACAGTGATAGAACTGAAAGAGAGTTGGTTTATTCGATAGCTTTCGGTTTATATGGTGTTGTTATCGCGGCTTTGATGTATTCGTCTGTTTTTATTCTTTTGAATATGTTTGATTTACCTGCTGTTGTTGTGGCGGGCGTTATTTTCGGTGAATTAGTGTTTTTTTGCGCTATCGGATATCTAAGCTCAATTCGATTGCGTAGAACTATGGATTGGTTAAGCTCGAAATAAGTGCGGCGGTGATTTAGCTGGGATAACGCAGATAATCATTGTCGCTTCATTTTTTAGTTTGTCCCTATTTCATGCGGTTTTTATGGAACAAGCGTAAACACGTGTATAACATGGGTTAGGACACTTTCGGAAAGTGTTTACCCTCCCTCGGGAGTCGTTGCGTCAAGTAAAGGGCGTTTTCCCTTTTGGAGAGTGTTAAGTTAGGAATGACGTGATTTGATCTGGGGTTCCGTTTGCTCTGAAGCGAGCAAATAATGACACAGTGAGATCGACCATTTGTTTGCAACGCGAAACTATGCAAGTCTTTCTGCGAAAACGACCAACCAATGACGTTGCCTAAAATTATTCCGCTCAACACCATGAGTCTCTGCTTTAGTCTGTACCAACAACTCCCCCGGAATAAGCTCCGCATAAGCCTCCCAGCCATCAGTAAAAAACACAGATACATCAAACGCTCTAAGACGACCTAACATTAACTTTAAGGTTTTACTATCTCGGTTTCCACATGCCCAATCAATGAACTGTTGGGCGGTACGCAGCAGGCTTTCCAGATCCAGAGCTTGTTTTTTTAAACTTTAAAAAATGCCCTAACTCATCAAGCTCAACAACAATATCGCCTTGTGGAGTGGGTTTTTCATAAGCTGCAAGACTAAAGGCCCTCACCCAATCATATACGGCTTTGTGTGACACTCCTACAAGTTTTGCTATAGCGCGAAAAGATAACCCGTTAACATATAGTAAAATGGCCCATTGTTTGATTTTTGTGCTTTTGCCGCGGGGTTGTTCTTTAGTGAATTGGCATTGCAGTCTATACATTTGTAGCGCTGTTTACCATGATGATGACCATTTTTCACTGAATGATCTTCTTGCATTTTGGACAAATCACAGTACAATCCCATAAACACTACGCCGTCATTCCAATATAAACACTTTCACCACTCATTGGGTTTCATATTTTTCGCGGGGTCTAAACTTGCGATTTTGAAGGTATCAACAAATCAGAAAAGCCGACACCTTGAGGATAGCTTATGTCAAAGTTGTTATAACCTTGGATGTGAGGAGTGGTCCAGTGGTCAGTAAATATGTTGGTAACATATTGTTCATCGTCTTGGGGGAGTCTGTTTGTTGCCTGCGGGGCCCTATTGTTTGCAAATAGGGTTTGATTTGGTTTATCAGGTGTGTCTATGTAGAGATTAGCCAAATTTGCAGTGTCTAACCATATGGCTCCACCATCACCCTTGAGGGCTTGATTATGCATAAAGGTGGAAGTGGTGATGTCAAGTCTGGATAGAGCAGCTTGGTATATAGCGCCCCCCTCAACAGCGGCAGTGTTATTTGTTATGAGACAAAATGAAACCACAAAACCCAAACCACCAAAATTAGCTATGCCGCCGCCAGATCCCGTAAAAAAAGTGCCATTACGAGTGTGAAAGTACTGTTGAACAGATTCGGGATAGTAATATTGTACATGACTAATCCCAGTTACAGTGTTATGGGATAGAGTACAGTTCGAAACCACAAAACCCAAACCACCATTATATATGCCCCCACCAAACCCAGACGTGTTATTTACTACGGTACAATCGGTTACCATAAACCTATCACCACCATTATATATGCCCCCGCCAAATCCCGTGGTGGCATTAGTGTAACCACCACCATCGTAAAGAGCATAATAAGTAGAAGTGTAACCGCGTTGATTAAAACCGATGGCCGCATTGTTTGCTATAGCACAATTTGAAACCACAAAACCCAAACCACCATTATATATACCCCCGCCTTTATGGTCAGCAATATTGTTTTTTATGGTACAATTTGATACCGTCAAGTTATCACCGGTGTTGTGTATGCCGCCGCCAACTCCAGTGGCGTTTTCGGAATAGGTAATGTCATGATTGCCTCCTCGGCTGTAACCCCTCCCAGTGACAGCGTTTCTTGTTATGATGCAATTTGATATCCCTGAATCAATTCCCGTGTTGTATATACCGCCGCCGCAAGCCACAGCACCCAAAGCGTAAAAGCGATAGCTGATAACCCCGTTACCTGTTAGGACACAGTTCGAAACCACAAAACCCAAACCACCATTATATATGCCGCCGCCAAACCCGCTGCCTTGAACGGCTTGGACATTGTTGTTTGCTATAGTGGAATTTGATACAACAAACCCAACCCCCGCATTGTATATACCCCCGCCAAACCCATCACCATACGAGCTACCGCTACACCCAGCGGCGTTGTTTGTTATGATACAATTTGAAATTGCACACCCGGTGCCGGTGTTGTATATGCCGCCCCCATACCCAGAACCAGTCACCCCCGTAACGCCATTGGATGATATAAAAGAATTTGACACCATGCAATCGTCACCGACGTTATATATGCCACCGCCAAACCTGCTGGGATACCCAGAATTCGAGACTATCATATAGTTTTGTGTTAGGGTGCAATTTGTTATAGTAAAGTTCCCTCCAGTGTTGTATATACCGCAGCCATACTCAAGAGCAGTATTGTTAGCTATTGTGCCGCCGGCTATGGAACCGTTCCCACTATTAACTATACCACCGCCACAATTAGCGCTATTATCTGAAATTACACCCCCAAACAAACTAAAAGCACCCCCACTATACACCCCGCCTCCATAAGCGTCCACAGCACAGTTATTTGAAATCACACCATTAAACATACTGAAGCTACCCGCATTATACACTCCACCCCCGCCAAGCTCAAGCATGCTTCCGTCAGGGGTTGAACTGAATGTGTTGCCCGATATTGCACCCGATGATAGGATGAGGGTGCCGTTGGGTCTGACTGTTACACCTCGGCCAGGAGCTTGGTTGTGAGTTACATTTATACCGGCAAGCTCCAGTAGGCCGCTGGTTTCCACGGTTAGAGTGTTTGCCCCCTTGGGACCAATGAGTTTGAAAAATTCTGTTTGACTGTTACTGGTCAGAGTTATGTTTTTTTGTGCAGGTAAAATCAGGGGTTTACTTAGTTCAATGTCGTTGTTGAGGGCAATAATTGTTGCTGTATTGTTTTCTGACTTATCGATGGCGGCTTGAAGCTCTAGCTCAGATTTAACATATACGGTATTGTCGGGTTTTTCCCATTGGGCATACAACGTTATATCGATAGCTGTGAAAGTATGTTCTTTGGGTATAAAGTTTCCTTGGACCCCGCCAATCAATCCTGAGCCATCCGGCTGGGTATTCCACCCCACAAAAACACAGCCCGCAACCGTACCTACGTTTGCCTCCTCCGCACTCAACACTCTGTGTTGGTTGCCATATAGCAGATCAGACAACCCAAGATTCACCATACAACCCGCGCCGCTGCCGCCATTTGCGTCATATGTCACCGTAAAAGCAATCAGCGAACCGTTTGTGTAGCTTATATCATAATTGTTATAGCCCTGAATAAAGGGGGTAGTCCAGACTACGTTGGAGCCTATTTGAGCATGATATATGGCATCGTGAAGAGGATCTCTATTATATGCAACTGAGGCACTATTATTAGAAAACACCACACCATCATAAACAAAGAGTTGGTTAAGGTTTGCATGATCCACCCAAATTCCCCCGCCATTATCTGATGCAACATTATTTGAAATTGTGCCACTATACAACTCCACACTACCACCTGAAAAATATATCCCACTGCCATTGACTGCCCGATTATTAGAAATAAAACTGTGCTCATTAAGTACAATGTCGCAGGTGTATATACCGCCACCATTATTGGCAATATTGTTTGTTAAGATGCAATTTGACACCACAAAACCCAAACCGCCATTATATATGGCGCCGCCAGACCCGATACTGTAGTTACCCTCATTGATGATGACTGTGCCATCATAGTTGTATTGATGATGTTCAAAGTAACTATTTCCCTTAGCGGTGTTGTAGGTTAGGGTACAACTTGATATCCCAGAGGCACTCCCGAAATTGGCTATGCCGCCGCCACTGCTGTTTGCAGTATTGTTTATTAAGATGCAATTTGACACCACACAACCAAAACCGGTATTATATATGGCGCCGCCGGACCCGATACTATTGTAGCTACTTCTGTTGACTGTGCCTGTGCCAATGTAGTTGCCGCCCTGGTATCCATAGGAGTTGTCCCCGTTTGCAGTGTTGCTTATTAGAGTACAATTTGACACCACACAACCAAAACCGCCATTATATATGGCACCGCCTTCTGTGGCGGTGTTGTTTACTAAGATACAACTTGTTGCCTCAAACCCAACGCCGATGTTGCATATGCCGCCGCCAGATCCGATGCTACGGTAACCCCCGGAGGAAGCAAAAGGATAACTGGAGGGTCCGTTGTAGTAGGAATTAGCTCCGTTTGCAGTGTTGTTTGTTAAGGTACAATTTGATATCACAAAACCAACTCCCGCATCATATATGCCGCCGCCTTCTGGAGCGGAGTTGTATGTTAGGGCACAATTTGATATCACAAAACCAACCCCACTGTTATATATGCCGCCGCCATGCCCAGCGGAGGTCTCTCTGTAAGAGATGCCAAAGTTCGTGTACGACCCGGTGGCGGTGTTGTATGTTAGGGTGCAATTTGACACCACAAAATCATCGCCACTGTTATATATGCCGCCGCCACCCCCAGTGAAGTTACCCGAGCTGCCAAAAGAATCGCCGGCAGCACGGTTGTTTATTATGACCGAATGTGATACCCTAAAACCTTTCCCGGTGTTGTATATGCCCCCGCCAAATCCTCTACCACGCATACCGATGGCATTGTTGTTTGCTATAGTACAATTTGTCACCACAAAATCTGAGCCAGTGTTGTATATGCCACCACCAAACCTGGTTACGCTGCTATAAGCATCTACATAGGCGTAGTTGTTGTATGTTATGGTGCAATTTGTTATTGTGGAACCCGCTCCGGTGTTGTATATGCCTCCGCCATACATACCGGCAGAGTTTTGGGTTAGCGTAGCGTTGCTCAGGTTAAGTTTACAGCCATTGCCAACATTAATTGCACCACCTTCACGGGCCTTAGAATATTGAATGATAGCATTCACAAGTGTTAAATTAGTGCTTGGACCGGTGAGAGCTATGCCGCCGCCATCAGATCCACCAGAAGGGACCGCTTGGCCACTCAAAACCACGTTACTGTCTGCAAAAGTAAGGCCTACCTCGCCACCAGAGATATCAAAATGCCGATAACCCCCACCCGTAGTAAGCACAACCTCAGAACCCGACAAACTATGATACGTAAGGTTTCTATCAGAGGCTATTGTTAATGCTTGTAAAATTGTGAAATTGTTTTTGATTAAAATATTTTCAAATGGTGCGCATGCTGGATTTAAACTTGCGCCATGATTGATTGTGCGTACTGCCGAGGGATTATCAAAAGCCACATTATCAAAGGCATACAGCAACAAGGGCCCACTAAACTGCGATATATTAGTGTTGAAGTCCCAGGGGGCACCACTAAAAGCGTTGGTTGTTTCATCATAACCTGAGTACCAAAGTGGAGCAACATAATTGACTGGATAGCCACCTGTGCCTGAGGGATTCCAAGGATTAGGTTCTACCACTCGGCCTTTCACATCTACTGTGCTTGTCCATTGGGTTTTATAGGTGTCGTTTGGGTCTAAACTTGGGATTTTAAAAATTACTGTCACATCAGAAATGTTGGTGCCTTGGGGATAGCTTATGTCAAAGTTGTTATAACCTTGGGTGTAGGGGGTGGTCCAGTGGTCTGTGAATATATTGGCAGTATAGAGAGTATCGTCTTGGGGAAGCCGATTTGTTGCACAGGAAGCCATATTGTTTACAAATACGGTTTGATTAGGATTATTAGGTGTGTCTATGTGGAGATTGGACAAATTAGCAGGATCTATCCATATGGCGCCTCCGTCTCCGTTGGGGGCTTGATTGTTGATTAGGCTGGAATTGGTGATGTCAAATCTAGCTGGGACGGCTTGGTATATGCCTCCACCTCCAGTGATGGCGGTATTGTTTGTTATGAGGCAATTTGAAACCACAAACCCAACCCCGCCATAATTAGCTATGCCACCACCAGCGCCAGTAACGAGAGTACTATTACGTTGTGGCATATATTCGGGGACGTGGTATAGGGCATGGCTAACCCCTGTAGCAGTATTGTTTGCTAGGGTGCAATTTGACACCGCAGACCCGGAGCCAGTGTTATATATGCCGCCCCCAAAGCCAGAAGTGCTATTTACTATGGTACAATTGGTCGCCACAAAACTATCACCAATATTACATATACCCCCGCCATAACCCGTAGTGTCAGTAATGTACCAACCAAAGTATGATTCATTGGAGAAGGAATCGTAGCTAACCCCTGTGGCAGTGCTGTTTGCTATGTTGCAATTTGACAACACAAAACTCAAACCAGTGTTGTATATGCCTCCGCCTTTGCTGTTGGCGGTGTTGTTAGTTAGGGTGCAATTTAATGCCGCAAAGTTATCTCCAGTGTTGTGTATGCCGCCGCCAGTTCCAGTGACTCTTTCGTAAGCGTGACCCTCGTGATTGCCTGCTACTGTGCGATGACTAAGTCCGATGGCAGTGTTGTTTGTTAGGGTGCAATTTGATATCACAAAATTAACCCCTCTGTTGTATATGCCGCCGCCGTAAGCCTCGACATCCAAGAAGAGCAAGTTATAGCTGGCAACTCCGTTGCCTGTTAGGGCGCAATTTGATACCACAAAACCCCCGCCAGTGTTATATATGCCGCCTCCAAACCCGTTGCCATAAGATGCTACTTTGTTGTCGGCTATAGTGGAGTTTGATACCACAAACCCAACTGCGGCATTGTATATACCCCCACCAAACCCATAACCAAACTCAGAATAATACCCTAGCCAGTTAGACTGAGCAGCGTTGTTTGTTATGATACAATTTGAAATTGTAAACCCCGTGCCGATGTTGTATATGCTACCCCCAAACCCGTCTTTGCCAGACATATACTGGACGCTGTTACCTGTTAGGGTGCAATTTAGCAGGGTAAACTCGTTTCCGGCGTTGTATATACCGCCCCCATACCCATAACCACCCAGACCCGTAACACCGTTGGAGGTTACGAGGGAATTTGACACCACAAAACCCCAACCGCTATTGTGTATGCCGCCGCCGCCACTTTGGGCGGTGTTGTTTGTTAGGGTGCAATTTGATAGGGTAAAATTGGCACCGTTGTTGTATATGCCGCCGCCGGCTTGGGTGACACAATTATTTGTTATAACACAATTTGATACTGTAAAATTGGCGCCATATGTATATCTGTTGTCGCCGCCGTTGTTTATACCGCCGCCTTCGGTGGCGGTGTTATGTGTTATGGTGCAATTTGTTACTACAACGCCGGTACCGCCGCTATTGTGTATGCCGTTGCCGATGTTGTTTGTTATGGTACAATTTGACACCACAAAACCCCAACCGCCAAAGTATTCTATGCCACCGCCGATATTGTTTGCTATGATGCAATCAGTTACCAAAGAATCACCTGAGGTGCATATGCCTCCACCTTGGTAGGCGGCTTTGTTATTTGTTAGGGTGCAATTTGACACCACAAAACCCTCGCCAGGGTTGAATATGCCGCCCCCGCCGCTTTGAGCAGTGTTGTTTGCTATAGTACAATTAGACACCACACAATCCGCTCCAGTGTTGAATATGCCGCCGCCCCAAGTGACTGTGTTGTTTGTTAGGGTACAATTTGAAGCCGTAAAACTGCCATAGTTGTGTATACCGCCGCCAGTGGATGCGGTGTTGTTTGTTAGGATACAATTTGACACCACAAACACACCGCCATAGTTGTTGTATATGCCGCCGCCACCATGGATGGCCTTATTGTTAATGATAGCACCGCCAGATATAGTGCAGCTACCGGTGTTGGCTATGCCGCCGCCAACGTACAAAGTGTTGCTGTTGGATATTTCGCCGCCAGCAAACCAAGCGCTATTGTTGGATATTTCACCGCCTGATATACGGAGGTAGCCGTAGTTACACACACCACCGCCCTCGGTGTTAACAGAGTTATCTGAAATTACACCCCCAAACAAACTAAAAACGCCTGCATTGTACACCCCGCCGCCAGAACCGCAGTTTATGTCATTGTCGTAGTCATAAATGGATTCAATGTGATTTTGGGAGATGTCGCCGCCTATCATGGTAAAGTTGCCAAGGTTGTGTACACCTGCACCATTTTCAGATGTGGCAGTGTTGTTTGAGATTGAGCCTTTGGTTAGGATGAGGGTACCACCGGCGGCAACAGTTACACCTCTGCCGCAGGTGTCTTTGTCATGTGTTACGATGATGCCGGCAAGCTCTAACACACCATGATTTTCGACCGCAAGGGCGCTTAACCCAGAAGCTCCAATCAGTTTAAAGAATCCGTCTTCGTTGCTGTTGCTTGTTAGAGTAATGCTTTTTTCAACAGGTATGGTGAGTGTGTTGTTTAGCTTTATGTTATTTTTAAGAGTAATTGTTGTTGCTGTATTGGTTTTTGCGTTGTCGATTGCAGTTCTGAGCTCCGCTTCAGTTCCGACATATGTTGTGTTGTTGGTTTGTGGGGTTTGGGCATGAGTTATTAGGGTACATGCAAGCAAAACAGAAAACAACAAAATGGATAGTAGAACGACATTCGATAAATTTTTATGGAGGTTGGGTGGATTTGATTTGGATTTTTTAACATTCATAACCATATTACACCGCACATATTATAATGTGAAAACAATGAAGACATATATGTTGTACCGTATATGTCATTACACTATACAAATAAAACCCAAAAGCGCCGCCTGATACACACAGACGTTTCTCAGGCTTACACTCATACGGTTAATTTTCTAAGGGTGCACCATACCATCCACAAGATATCTCGGCCTAACCGCGAAAAAAACTCCAGCATACAAAACCGCCTAAAAGTACAAACCAGCTCCAAATAATTCACCTTACCGTTACGCCACTTTTCGTAATTCTCCTTTTGTCAAAACACCAACTTTCTGCATAACGTCCACAGAAGCAACCACACCAGTCGTGGTCATCAACTCATACATAACCTGATTGACTTTATGCCTTAACTCGTCATCATTCATACAAATCAACTATCCCATTAAGTTTATAACAAGACACATTAGAGGCCCATAATTAATTCTCATCTCCTGTTGCTCTCTCTTTTTGACTTACCTTTTTTTGAACACCACTTTCACCCAATCAAGCAAACACTCAGTTCTGATAACGTCAACAAATCTTGGTATAGCATGTTGAATAGCATTAAACAGACGAACAATAACAAAGGCTAAAAAATGAAAAGAATCCAAACGGAAAACATCGCTAGGAATAGCACCCTGAAAGTTGGGATCAAATGAACCCTAAATAGCGTAAAACAAAAGAATTTAACAAACACACTACAACACCAAAACGCTTGTGAACTTTGAGAAGATATTTAAAACCTGTAGTCAGATATGACATTGAAGGTATTGTAGTGGAAAGTTTCTTTGATAATGTTGCGACAATTATTGAGCAAGCACGAACATACGTAGGACGCACCGCAGACTTAACCATGTGCATCACCTACTACGAAATCGGACGCATGATTGTCGAACAAGAACAGAAGGGCAAAGAACATTCAGAATACGGCAGTGACTTGTTAAAAAAATTATCTACCCATTTAACTGGCCGATTTGGCAAAGGCTTTTCCGCTACAAACTTAAAATACGCAAGACAATTTTACCAAACCTATGCCCCTTCAATTCAACAATTAAATTCCACTAAAGCTAAAACTAACGTTGTAAATCGTCAATCACCGATTGACGAATTCAATTTACAAAAATTATCCTTAAATCGTCAATCAATGTTTGGCGAATTGCCCTTTAAATTAAGCTGGACTCATTATCAAGTTTTAACGCGAATTAAAAATGCCGATGAACGTCATTTTTACGAAGTTGAAGCGATAAACCAACAATGGTCGGTAAGACAGCTTCAACGGCAATATAATAGTAGTCTATATGAACGTCTTGCACTTTCACGCAATAAAGCAGAGGTTATGCGACTTGTAAACGAGGGTCAATCAGTAGAAAAATCTAGTGATTTGTTAAAAAGCCCTCTTGTGCTTGAATTTCTAGGCATGGACGAAAAATCAGAGTATTCTGAAACGACTTTAGAATCAGCAATTATATCTCATCTACAAAAGTTTCTCCTTGAATTAGGCAAAGGCTTTTTGTTTGAAGCTCGGCAAAAACGGTTTAGTTTTGATGAACAGTCTTTCTTTGTTGATCTAGTTTTCTACAACCGGTTACTGCAATGTTATGTTATAATAGATTTGAAGACTGATAAAATGGGTCATCAAGATCTTGGTCAAATGTTGATGTACGTCAATTACTTTGATCGCTATGTTAAGGCAGAACATGAAAAGCCGACAGTGGGTATTCTTTTGTGTAAGGAAAAAAATGAGAGTATAGTTCAGCTAACGCTGCCTGAAAATTCGAATATATATGCCTCAGAATACCAACTTTATTTGCCGACTAAAAGTTTGCTTCAACAGAAACTCGTGGAGTGGACCCGAGAGTTTGAAGAAAAACAAAATATTCGTGACGAAAGTGTGGATGTGCACACTAAAGAATAAGTGTAGCCATTTTTCACTCAGAGTTAAATGTAAAACAGCTTTACTCCTGAAGTTTTGTTATAAAAGAAAGCAAAAAAGGGGCTGATGGTGTTATCGCCAATAAGCGAGCGTTCAAACCCTGCCCTCGGCACCACTCCATACTTTTGGCATAAACATGCGATGAAAACCTTTGTTTTAGATGAACATGCGACAACTCAGTCGTTATAGCAGGCGCTTACGAAACAGCTTAGTTTCTCCATTATCGAAACTTGTATGTTCCTCATAACCAGCCTCGATAAGTACAAGAGCCTCTTCGGGTGTTCTTGCTATCTTACAGGTAAACTTTTGTTCACAATCTGACTGTACTAATTGAGTGTATAGTAGTGTGTTCTTGATGTTCTTGTGACCCAGAGTCTGCATAACATGCAGGATATCCTTAGTTTTACTATATTCAGTTGTACCCTTCCAATGCCTAAGTGTATGTATCTTGATTTGATTAAGCCTTGGATTACAGAGTTTCTTTGCTAAGCGTTTACGTTCATATTCAAAGGATCTGCGTAGATTGTTAAGGTTCAGGTAATAGGTAAAGATGTGTTCAGTGGTTTTAACTCGACACTCCAATATATTCTGCAGTTTCTTTGACATAGTGAACCTGCGCGGGTTACTGTTCTTTTCAGCTCGTATACTTAATGTTCGACTCTCAAAGTCAATATCTGTCCATAGTAAACCATAAACTTCGCCGGCTCTTGCACCAGTCTCCTTTGCAATTAGTAGTAGTAAACTGATTTCTTTGTTAACTCCAGCAATCAAATCATCTACTTCTCTTTCTTGAGGTATAAACGGTAACTCACGCACAGCATTATACTTCGGCCGTTGCCAAGTGATGTTGTATTGTTTAATGTATAAGTCATAAGCAAAGACAACTACTTGTTTCTGGCTGGCTTTCCAACGCTGTTGTTTGGCAATTGTTTCCTTCACTGAATCAGGATTATCCAAGTTTGCACCTAACTTTACTAACCCTGTTAATGCGTCATATCGTCGTTTGATTGTCTGTGGACTATACCCGTTATGTGTCATCCATAAGATATGTGACTGTATTGTGGTGTTGTGGTTGATGTCACCCTTACAGATACTTATTTCCTGTTGTTGGGTGTTTGTGTCCGCCAAATTTTTCGAGTCTCCACGCTTATTTGGCTAAACCGCATAGGGGAAACGATAGGTTATAGTTTACTGTAACTTGCAGCCACAACAAAAGAAGCTCAAATAAGTGATGTTACAAACCTCTCTACAGCACACATTGGATTTTTTTTCTTTTAGTACGACGTATAATAAAATTATAATATAGAGAAGAAGCTGTAATGGCGGCTTTGTGAGTGACTAAAAGTGTAGTTATGTAGTTTTTGTGTTTTCTTAACAAACCATGATTTAAGCTTCTTTTCATGATTTAGAACTAAACAAGTGATGGTTGGTTATAACATCACTTTGACGATTTTGTTTAGTTGTTTAGAGCTTAAATTAAGCTTCTTTTGTCAGGGCGTTTTTGTAGTCTTAAAGACACAATAGACCTTAGTACTTATTATTTTTTGATGTTTTAAGGGGGCTTATTGGGATTTATTGGACTTTTTAGACTGTTAACTTGCCTGATATGCGGAAATTAACTATGCCACACACTATA
>JAIRTW010000120.1 GCA_031254875.1 Candidatus Bathycorpusculum termitum | reverse complement strand
CTCTACGGCGTTCCAAAGTGTTTCGCGGTCTTTGAATTCCTCCGGCGCATTATCAGGCAACAAAATTTCTTTATGCACAACACCGCTCTTTTTCGTGTAATCATGTGTGATTTTGCCGTCTTTACCCTTTTTGCCCTGCAACCTTTCGCCCGACTGATAAGACGCATGAGCAACAGAATGCAGTTTTTCCCCCGCTCTGTACGCCGCCGCCCCTGTCGCCGACCGCCCCGAACTCCGCCCGATAATCTTTACATCCATATAGAAAATCGCCACAACGGAACCCCCTGCCTGAAAATACTCTCAAGACAGAATATTCCGCACCGTTTGTCCACTATGCGCAATGTTGCGAAGCAACATATAGTTGCGCACTTCCCACATTGACACCAAAACACCCGCGAAATCGACGGGCATGTCCCACTTTGGAATTGGTTTTAGCTTTGATTTTGTGGACAGGCTCCACTTTGTCTAATTTTATCGTTTTTTGAGGTCTGCTCGTTTTTGGGATACAAACGCAAAAACGCTCCTGCATGGAACGGACGAACCCCACAACAGAAGCACGTTTTGTTAAAAACCGAAGCGCAGAAACCACTTATAAACCCGCGCCAAAAGATGAACGAGTGCCACTTTGATATTGATTGTTTTGTGAGTAAACTCTGCTTGTGTAGTTTGCATTTTATGAAATTACTGTGTTTACTTAAAATTGCTGATTTAAAGCAATACGCACAATAAAAAGCAATGCGCGCAAACAAAAACGGCTTAATACAACGTTAGCATACAGAATCAAAGAAATACTGTCATTTTTTGAAAGTAAGCAAGCAAAAACCTAATATGTTACTAGTGCAAGAGACGCTGTTTATTGGACACGACATAAGGAAGAATATGTATGCAATACGAGGGGTCAACTCTACTTTAAGTTGTGATACATTTGACCAAAGCATTGAGCACCGCAGTAATCAAAATAACGGATGAACATTTGGACTCGTAGATTTAGTGGTTACTATGGTAGAGGGCAATTTTTGGGGTTATTCATTACTCTTTATTAACCAAACGATTTGGAATAAAATAACTGTAAACAATCCAAAATGGTGAGCGAATTATGGGGAAAGCTAAGTTACTCATGCTAATAGTTTTTATCGCTTTTTTACCCTCGCTTATTGTGTTGTTGAGCGGCTTTTGCTGTATTGATGCGATGATGGATTCAGGGGAAAAACAAGAGCTCTCAGGGTTACTCGCATCCATAACTTTTTCCATGACTGGCATATTGACATTTGTCTTAACACAATCACTTACTTTCCGCGAAAGATACAAACAATATCCAAAGCCCCTCCCATCCAAAATAACTGCATACGGGCGCATATGCTGGATGATGGCAGGTACCCTTGTAGTGTGTGCAACAATTGGTTTGTTTTCAATTCAATACTTCCGGTTTGGTGGTGATATATGGCTAATTTGCGCTCTTTACCTCTTATTGGTGACAATCGGTTTACTGATTTTCAATGCGTTACTTTTCTGTGTATATACGTTAACTACGCAATTTGGGTGATTTAATGACAATATGGGATGAAATGAACAGTATAGATATTGGCGATTGGTTAAAGAGATACAAACTTATAGAATCATTAATAGCAACGCCGAGCTATCAAGAGGAAATAGCTAAAAAATTTCAGCGTCCAGTACACTGGTCACATGCTTTTACGACTTTAAAGGGGTGGCTTGAGACGGAAATAATAGATTTTGAAGAAGAAGAAAAATCTTGTTCTGATAAAATAAACGATTTACTTAAAAAAAGGTTTGCAATTTTTGGTAAGCCTGCATATGTCGCCAATGAAGGTGTGAAAAAATGGCACTATATAATAAGGAGTGCCATTAGCGAGTTAGATAAGCAACAGTTGGAGTGCGCTAAGTTTTGGATTATCACCTACTCTTTATTAATAGCTTTAACGAATAACCGTATTGTAATAAAACGCTGTCACAACAATAAAACTGTGGGGAATGTATGATGGCTGAATTATTACTAACTCCCGAAGAGTTAGCAGTTCGTATACTGAAGGCTCAACATATGTCAAATAAGTATATATCTGCTGTCACCAGTTTTTCTCCAGAAAGAATCCGAACCATTTCGGAATCAATCGATAAAAAAAATCGTATAGCTGCGAGACATCAGGAGTTTTATTCTCTCAGTTCTAAATATTCGAGAATACTCAGGATGACAGAAACATACTACGGAGAGGTAGACAACGATGTTGCTCATGTATTCAATCTTGATTTTTCAGATATTCACATTTACTTAAATCCTATTCAAACAAGTTCACAGGATCAAAGCAACATTGGTTGCATTCATTACATGTTTGATTTAAAGCAACCTAACCATCGGTATTGTATGTTGCCGCCTGTTGCATGGGAATTATTACATCATACATACATGACGTATGTGAAAGTAAAGCAAAACTCAAATTTCGATCTTTTTATTAAAAACAAAAAAATTAAAAAGTTTTACAATAGTATAAAGGATGCGGACAAAAAGAATCCTTCTATATCTGGCAATGACTTGTTGCATCATTATAAGGGAGCTGGGGGATTGCTGGGAATTTTATCACTAGCTCAACAAGATATGCTTGATGAAAAGTTAATGCAGGAACTCTCAGATCTCAGAATAATGACAACCGAAAAAAAAATAATTTTGCCGATGGAAGAAACTAAAAGAAATGCAAAACAAGTCAAAATTAATGATAATATTTACAAAAAAGCGTTTTCAAATTTAACTTATTGTAGACCTCACAATAGCCTCAATAATCACGTAGACGCATCAAGTCTTGCAATAACATATAGCTTAAATGAAGGAAACATTACAAAGGGAAACAAACAAGATGCGTTTTATAGGTTGATTTCCAGTTCAAAGTTGCCATTAGAAGCGTTCAGACCGATAAAATTTGATGGAACGCACATTTCATGTTGCCCGCAGTTTGTGTCTACCCTTATTTTCTTTGAGGAAAAGCTGGCAAAAAAAATCAACGCCACTACGTTATCTCAAAGAAGGGACTATTTGGGTACACATATAAAACGCCTAGAAAATATAAAAAGGCAGTGCGTTGATTTACAATACCCTCAAAGATTCATTAGTGCTAAGTATGTTGAAAATGAAACCGTGCTTATGGAGAAAGCCTTAGAACCTATACGGAGCTATCTTTCAGATATAATTGAATTTAGGTGTGAAACCTATCCAACACTTATCAGACCTATTTTGGAAATTAACTCTGGATATCCAGAGTACCATAAGGAAAATATTGAGTCTTTAAAGAATTTATTTGAACAACCTCAAAAACATAAAGAAACTGTGGAAGAAGCATCTGAAATGATTTATGACAACCTAGAAAAAACGTATAGGCTTCTTTACGATTATGTGAACGAAAATCACAATGAACTTTTAACACCAAAAATGAAGGATTTGATGGCGAATATAGATAATCAATCTGCAAGAGACGTAAAAATCACTTAAAACACAAAACGCAAAACGGTTTGTTCAGCAAAGCACCTTCTTTGCTATCTAAAAAAAGTTAAAATGAGGGATTCATATTAGATATGTTGCTGATAAATGTCGTAAAGTGTGGGTTGTCAAAAACACGAAATCTTATAAATATGTACTTTCGTAAGCTGTAATATTGCAGTGGAATTCGCCGGCAATCAATCGCTTAAAAAAAATGAACCGCGCCCGACGCAAGCGTCTAGGTATCATAAGCCAAACTTTGTTTGGCAGTCTTCTATCGCAGACTAATTGTAGAAAGCTTACGCTTTCTTTATTTAAATCGACGCAGGCATCGGGGAATTAACCCTAATAGATTAAAAAAGGGGTTGACAAGTCTGGAAAGGGGTGATAGAATGTAGTTGTGGGGTTAGTTGTGTAATACTTAAGTATGGCGTTTTCATAAATCTTATACAATAAGATGGTGGTTGTTTTTTGAGTGAAATAGTGCGTGTAATGCTCAAAATGCTTCGATCACATGTTAAATATTTTCAAGTTTATGGCATAATAATGTCGATTTGAGTAAAGTTGAGGTGATTTAGATGGTTGAAAGATTCAAGGAGGCATATGAAAAGAGTGACCCGAAAGCACAGAAGGCTTTTGTAAAAATGCTTTTAGGCCGGGAACTTGGAACTGATCTTGTATTGGAGGCACTGGGACAAGCATTAAAGGATTCAGCATTCGTAAAAAAGTTTTTTGATAGCGAGTATGATACGCAACTTTTAGTTGATGCAATAAAGATGGGGTTAAATAATCCAAAATTCGCAGAATTAGCCGGTAATGAATATTATAATATAAAATTCAATAGTAGAGTAAAAGAAGACATTTACAAGAATTATAAAAAAAATGGCGGCTCCCCTCTTTATGGATTGGGTAAACAACCGAAAACGAAGAACAACGGACGTAAGGTTAGCGATATTGTTAAACCTTCGGGACACGGTTCTCTTTAACAGGTAAGCGGTAACGTTTGAAGACAAGACGAAGCTCTTTTTTTGAAGTGCCAATATTTCCTACTTATGCTGTGTTTCGGGCTATAAGTTTTTTATGTTTTGCATATTTTAAAGGGTATCTTTTGCTGCTTTGTCTGCGTTGCTTTCAAGTAAATACGCCCAACGGATGCGCTATTTCGTGAAAGATATTTCTAAGAAATGTGTAAGTGCGCACTTCTATTTTGTAGGGTTTTCTTTTGCTTTCGACAATTTACGCAAGTATACTTTGATTTACGTTGGACAGGCTCTGCTTTGAAATTGATTTGCGCGCTTCTAAATTTAGGGACGCAAGCCCACGAAAAGCCACTTAAAAGATGGAGCAAGCCCACGGCACAGACGTTTACAGTTGAAGTTCAGAGGCTAAAAACTACTTATCCGCTTTTTGATTTTTGAACGAAAACAAAAAAACGCTTCTACCAGAGTGGATAATATCCACAATAGAAGTGATTTCAAATCAATGATATGACTCCCCGAGCAAGACCTCGATCCAGTGTTTTCGGCATTATTCGCGCCAAGAATGCGGGAGTGGGTGGTTCAACCTTGAAATTTAACGGTTAATTCAGATTTGCTATTGACAGCACTTCCTTCAGAAATTGCTGATATAGTACTTGTTGAACACATGCTTCTTTCAATTGTTCTTTGTCGTAGTAATGTAATGATGAATCTGCCTGTCGCTCATGCATCAAAACATTCTTCGGCGAAATGAAAGTATACTGTTCTACGCGTTGATTGTCCTCATCAAGTTTGGTAATCGCCCGAACGTTTCCATCAGTATTAACACATAATCCAATACATGCCGCCAAAAAAACTGTATCGTTATAAACGTCGCCAAACATCTTCGTTAGCTCAATTCTCAATTGCTTCGAAAACTCTTCTCCAAACTCTGATATGGCGCATAGGTTGGGCTGCAGTGCCTCGATCAACTTTGCCATGCCTAAACGTCCCAAATGGTTTTTGTAGAAATACCGCTCGTTTTCTTTAAGGGTTTGACCGTAGATGGGCGTTTCATACCGCTTAAATCCGCCAAGATGGGCTAATAAAAACACCTTTTTGTTTTCAAGATCCTTTCTTAAATTCCTATATTCGTTGTCAATTTCTTTGTTATAACCTGTGTCTCCCGTGTATACTATCACGAATTTTTTGCTTTTATCCTCAATAACAAAGCCCACCGAATCTCTGTCGGACTGTATGTCGTCATGTTTAGCGCGGATAGCTTTAATATATATGTCTTTGGCATACGAGTCGTTGTTTCGACCATTAGGATCCTTTAGTTCTATTACATCGCCGGCGTTAATGATCTTCAAATCGTAATGACTTTTACGCTTCAAATCTAGCATAGCGGCATATTTTTTGTGTGTGCTTGCAGTCATATATAATGCAATACGTTTACGACGCGGGTTGTCTTTGAGCTCCTTTTCTGCTATGCGTGTTATCTCTGCGCGTATATCGTCATTCTTCCTTATCGCTTCATGCAACGTATATTTAGTGGTGTCCGCGTTTTTATCATCCTCCGATGTGTTCGCTTTGTATTTTAGAGGGTTATCGTTAGCCCATTTTTTTATGGCCGACCACATCATGGTTTGTGTATCGCGTTCGTTGCTCCCAACATCGGTTGCATCACCAATATTACGTCGGCCTATGGAAACTTCCTTAGGGCGCGCCATAGCGTCATTGGCAACATCTATGTCGCCCAGTACAAACTCGTTATATTTGTGTAGCAAGGTCAACAGGGATTCGAGATCAGCTGTGTGGTCATTGTGCGCATGGGTTATCAAGACATGATCGATGTCCTGAAAAAGAAAACCGTTTGCTTCGAAGTTGTTGATAAAATTAAAACCGGGGTCAATGACAATGCCGCAGTCTTCGGTTTTGAAGAAATATCCCCCGCCTTTGCTGATTTTTGATTTACCGGAATATTCAGCTCTTTTTCCGGTGTTCTCTCCGCATGAAAGTATGGGTGTATATGAATTCCAGCGGCGCAAAACCCAAAAACCGTGTTCCGGCGATTTGTCATTCGACCCTTTTCGAAAAAAAGCTTTGTGTTCTTCATTATTAGCATAAATTTGGGCTTCTATCCCCTTTTTTTCGATCAACTCCATAAGTTGCTTCAGTTTTTCGTTTTCCGGTAAAGGTTTTTTTCCTGTGTTTTCGGTTTCCGTTTGTTCGGCATAGAGGGATTTTTGACCATAATTTCTCTGCGCTGTGGAGAGTTTGTCAGCTGTTGCGCGGTCTTGCGTTGCTTGTTCCTTCTTGTCAAGCTTGTCAAACAAGTCTGCACGATTAATGTATGCGTTTACAAAATCGGGGTTTAGTTTGATTGCTTGGGTGTAGTCGGCTAAAGCCTCATCATATCTCTCAAGACTACCATACATATATCCCCGATAGTTATATGCTTCTGCAAAATTAGATTTTAGTTTAATCGCCTTATTGCAGTTAGCTATAGCTTCTTTGTGCCTTTTCAGCTTCCAACATACTTGCCCGCGTATTCTATACGTATTTGCGACATTAGACTTCAAACTTATCGCTGTATCGCAGTCGGCAAGAGCTTCTTCATATTTTTCTGCCTCATAAAGTAGCTCCGCCCGCAAAACGTATAATTCAGAATTATTCGGTTCTTTTTTAATTTTAGCGGTGAGTTCTTCAAGAGTATATGCCACAATTATTCGCCTTTCCAGAGCAATGGAGTTATCACATCTTTTATTAGGATGTATTTATCTTTTATGTATAGACAAATCAGAGGAGTTTAAGTTTTATGACTGAAACATTGTTGACTATTTTAATTTTTTGCAGAAACAACTTCACAGAATAATTTTTTATAGAAACAAAATATTTTTTTGTAAAATTTATGACGAATTATATTTTATGACTCTTGATTTTTGTTATCTTCTATGATAGAATGACCTAAGAGAGTAATTGAAAGGGGTTGTTGCAAAATGGAAAAGAATAAGCCGTTGAAGCCATCGAAGCCATCGAAGCCGGCACCATCGACACCATCACGTTAACTCCCTTGTCCTTTAGTTGGTCATGCATGAACGAGGCGGCTCTGCGTAATACCGCTTTTGGACATAATAGAGCAGTTGCCGAGCTTTTCAGCACTATCGCGCTTTTAGTGCGTAACGCCTCGGAGCGAACGCAATTTTAACGGCTTCGGTCGATTGTTCGGTTGCGTTCCCTTTCCCGTTCAATTTGGCGTTGGTGTTCTTT
Source organism: Candidatus Bathycorpusculum termitum (assembly GCA_031254875.1). Classification (GTDB taxonomy): domain Archaea; phylum Thermoproteota; class Bathyarchaeia; order Bathyarchaeales; family Bathycorpusculaceae; genus Bathycorpusculum; species Bathycorpusculum termitum. Next base: position 10,341 of record JAIRTW010000120.1, on the reverse strand, counting down.
GGCTTGTTCGCGGATGGATGTGAGGATGTGGGCTTGGTAGGGGGGAAGGTTGTTGATAACTTTTTCAAAGCTGTAGTCTGTGATAGTGTTGAGGCGGCGGTCGATTTGTTCGTGTAGCAGGCGGTCACGGAGGGATGCGGGCGGGTGGCGTGTTTGTTCCAGTAATTGGGAAATTTGTTCGCGATCGGGGCGGGTTTCGTTTAGGAGTTTTTGGGTGTGGTAGGCTAATTCGCTAGAGGCTTGTTTTTTTCTGATTGCCTGTACGAGGATTTGTTTTGTGTTGAGGTCGTCTTGTTTGGTGCGGATTTCCTGTTGGAGGCGGTTTAGTTCGGCGGGGGATTGGGTGGGGTCGATATGGAAGCGGTTTGCGAAAAAGTCTTGCGCTCGTTCTAATTCTTGGGTTGCCTGCGCGATTTGTGCGTCGGTTTCCTGCTTTTTTGTCCGTTGTAAAAAGCTTAGATTTTGGCGGGTTTTCTGTAATTGTGCGACTCTGCTCTGCAAGGTTTCGATATTTTTGGCGTGTTCTTCCATGAGTTCGGCGCGGTATTCCAATTTCGGGATTTCGTATTTATCCTTGTTATGCTGCTCCATTAGCGGGATTTTTTCTTTTTCCAGCGCGACATATGTTTCTTTTAACCCGTTCATGTATTGGGCTGTTTTTACGGCGTCACGGGGCGATTGTGATTTTTCTATGTACTGTGTTGCTTTTTCGACTTTGAGCTGTTTTTCTAATTCTGATACAAAGGGCGATTCGGGTGCGGGTTCAAGCGGTTTTTCTATGTGCCACGTTGTTTTTTGAACTTCGCGTATTTTCTGTAATTCTTTTTCAAGTTGCACTTCTTGGGCGATTTTGAGCAATTCTTCCGTGTGTTGCTCTGTTTTTACGGTTTCGTGCTGTTCAGGCTCTTTTTTGGCTTCGCGTTCAAGGTTGACGGCGTGATGGGGTGCATATTCAGATTCTTGGTTCTGCGCTTCTGATACCGCGCCTTCGATAGCGCGTCGTTCATTGCGGCGTTGAATTTCGCGGTTATGGTTGCCACGCTGAGTTTTTATGCCCTGACGCTCCAGTGCCGCCGCCTCGTATCCCAAGTGTATCATGGGTTCGCGGTCGAGGCCCTGCTCCGCATACGAACGGTGGTCGATACGCTCGTCAAGCCCTTTGCGCTCAAACATACGGTTGTTGACCTCAGCCCAGTTTTTGCGCCACTCTAAAAATAAGCGGCTCGCATTCCACGTAGTGTTTTTCAGCCCGAAACCGTCAGGCGTAACGTCGCGAAAAGTCAACATAATATGCGCGTGTGGGTTGCCGTCTTTTTTATCATGGATAGAAAAATCAGCAATCATGCCCTTGTCAACAAAACTTTCCTTTACATATTCGCGCAAAACGTTAATTTGTTCCTGTAGGTTAAATTCGCGTTGCAGACCAACGATGAATTCCCGCGCAAGCTGCGCGTCTTTGCGTCTTTCGCGCTTTTCAACCGCGTTCCATAGAGTTTCGCGGTCTTTGTATTCTTCGGGCGCACCTTCGGGCAAGATTATTTCACTGTGCACCACGCCGCCCTTTCTTGTGTAATCGTGCACGATTTCGCCCTCCCCGTCACGCAATTCATTGCCTGATTGATACGCCGCGTGAGCCACCGAGCGCAGTTTTTCGCCCGCCCTATACGCCGCCGCGCCGACCGAAGAACGCCCCGAACTGCGCCCGATAATGTTGCCGTCAAAATAATAAATCGCCAACGGAGTTTACACTCCTATGAAAATTTCAATTTCAGTATTTTGATAAAATTTGAAAAGCAGCGGATTATGCAGATTTTTTAAAATATTCCTCTTTTGGGTGGCTAGTATCTATGGCGAATCTTGGGGAAGTATCGAGGGTTTCGAGGTTGGGGGTGTGGATGCCTTTTTGGAGGGCGGTTACGGTTTCTCTGTTTGTGCTCACTTCATCGCGTGCATTTTGATAGACGGCGGTTCGGCCTTCTTTGGGTAGGCTGCCGTGGGTTTGGGCGCGGTTCCAGTTGCTATAGGCTGCTTCTTGGGGCAAAGATTGCAAGTGCCGCTTAACCTCTATCCCTGCGGTCTTTGGATCTTTGAGGTTTTTGGCCAGCTCGGGATAATTATTTGCCACATAATCTCTGTATATGTCCTCAGGGGTTTTCTTTTCAAGCTCGTTCATAAAAAGTGTGCTTGATTCCACGGTTGCTGAGGGAAGGATATCGCCAGTAGAGTTTTTGTACAGCACCGCACTAAGGGTGGAGCCTGCTCGGTTGTTGAGGAAATCTTGGGCGGATCTTTTTTGCATATCCATAGAGCCCACAACCGCTCGGCCCATCCCACGCATACCCATCGCTCCCAGGGCAAGTCTACCGCCGGAACCGCCTCCGCCAGCATAGAGAAAACCACTCACCGCACCAGGCGCGGCCCCAGACACAAAGCCACGGCCCGCCTGCTCAAGCAACTCAGTTTTGGTTAATCCCTTACCCGCTAAACCCCCAAGCCGGCTGGCCATACCGCCTGTGCCGCCAAGGATTGCGCCTCCAGCCATGCCCATAGCTGTACCGGCGGCAGTGGTAACAGCGCCGCCCACAAGGTTTGCTGCGGCCATCCCCAGCGCTCCAAATTTGCCCACAAACACCGTAGACATGTATGCGGCTGCAAAGAGGGTTATGATGGCTATTAGAATTTGGGTTAGCGGATTTAGGCTTGTTGATATGAGGATCTGATAGCCAAATAAGAGCACAATTGAAGCCAGGAGACTTGCAAACATAAAGCCCATCAAATCCTGGAGCAGGGTGTCTGCGAAGTGTTTAGTTAGCGGAATTAGGCGTAGGACCAAAATCAAGGGCAGAACTGCAGCTAAAACCCCTGTGAAAAAGAGCCGGGTCACCCCCATAACAAGGGTTAACATCAAAATGGAAGCAACAAGCATAATTAAAATGCCGCTAAAGAAAAATCCAGTGAAGGGGTCCATGTTGGGTAGAGGAACAGTTCCAATGCCGCCTGTGGCATATCCCACAATGACATCTACGGTATTGCCTGAGGGGATTAAAAGTCCCAATCCGCCCACATCAGGCCAGCCGATAAACATGTTTATGGTTGCGGCCACTGTGTTGTAGATGGGTTGGCAGGCAAATATGAGAATTAGGGTAAACACGCTATTCATTATAATGTTGGCGGCTGTTCCTTCGTTCATTATGCGAAAATTTTCTAAAACATAGCATATGGCGGCTATAATTAGGACAACGGCAAACATGGCTAGTGCGATTGTTTGCATTAGACTAAACACTTTGAGCATGGGTATGCATAGCTGTTGTCCGATGGTTCCGCTGTTGTTTGGAGGGGGAGTTATTAGGGGGAGTTCGAGGAGGTAGGAGTATATGCCGTTTGGGCCACCAATTATAATGTTAAAGAGTGTTGACATGATTGCTGGGGCGGCAAGATAGATGGTGAGCATTGTGATTGTGAAGAAAGCTATCAAAATGCCTGCGTCTACCCCCAATAAGGCTCGTTTAGCTCTAATTTTGGGGGTTATTTTTTGGATTTTTTTGTAGAGTACTTTGTGCCAGAGCGGAAATGGATTTAACAACAGTTGCACCATAAAAAATGTCAGGGTTTTTTAAAAGCAAGAAGGGGATTTAATTTTGATTAGGTGACTGTTGGTTAGCATCGGTTAAGCGCCGACCCTTTAGGGTCCAGAAGAGACATCAGCACAACGTGTATCAGCCTTACTTTGTTTTTAGGAGATAGACTGCTAAACTCACAACTATCGCAAGAATCACAATTACTAAGAGATATAGGGCCGTTTCATGGAGAAAAGTTTCCCATTTAGGGCTGGTGTAGGGTTGCAGGGGGATAATTTGGTGGAAGTTGGTGCCCCAAACATTTGTTGCTTCCACATAAAGCAGTATCGTCTCATGGTCGGCTATGACTGTTAAGCTTTGATCTTTGGGTATTGCGATTTGGGTTTGTCCGCAGAAACCCAAGGCGCCCTCAAATATGGAGCTGTAGCCGCTATAGTAGAGGTAGATTTGAGGGTTTTGTTCATCACCATTATAGTCAGGCGGGATTTGGATTTGTGTTTGGGGCAGGGTTAGGTTTAGGGTTTTTAGCAGTCTAAGGGTAAGCTGATCTTTAGGAACCTTTTCGGGTTCTTTTTCGGTGGGCACTGCTGTAATCAGATATACTGACAGGTTCGTTAATCCGCCCAGTTCTATGGGAGCATCCAGCATCAGCAAGGCATTTTGCGTATCATCGTCTATAACCTCAATTTGAAGAGGGGAAAAAGAGTCAAAGTTTAGCGGCAGCTCGTAGGGGGTGTTGTCTTTAAAGTTTAGTTGAAGGGTTCTTTGTAAGGTAACTGTTTGTTTGGGTCCTGCTTCTATCTCAAGGTTGTAGTATAGAGGGCTGGTGCGTTTTAGGTTAGCTTCTATGTTGCCAGTGCCCCTAAACGTTTGGGGTGTAGAATCATAGAGGTCTTCCAGGGCCAGTTTGAGGGCTTGGGGATCAGGGGTTTGGGTCTCAAAATCTAAGCGCAAGGCGTCGGTTTCAGTAAAATTAAATGCTGACTCAAAAGTCATTTGTATACTGACTGTGTTGTCTATGTCCCAGGTTTGCATCGTTGGGTTCCATTTGTAGGGGGTTGCGTTGAGGGGTTTGTCATAGAATTCGTATGGCGCAGTAAAGTTTGTTTCAAAGTATCTGGGTTTGCCAAAGAGGTCACATCCAAGGGTTAGGTTATAGTAGAGGCTATCGGTGAAGCCCTGTACGGTGAGTTCTTTTGCAACTGCAGGATCCAAAATATAGCCAAGTTTTGCATAACGGAAGTGCGCATCAAAATAGAGCGGCAACACCGTTAGGCATTTTAGAGTTTGGTTTGTGGTTATACCGGTGGCTTTGGCAAAGTTTTCTATAGGCTTATTGTGAGCATATATCGCTGTTATGGTGTTTCCAAATGGGGTAGTAGTTAGGGTCCCATGGGGTAAATTAAACTGCTGAACAAGTTGATTCTCCAAGGCCGCCATACTCGAGGTTTGGTTGGCTTGAATCAGAGCCATTTGTTCAACTGAAGGGGGGAAAGCGATGCTAAGCTGCCATTCAAACCACTCAGAAAATGTTTCGGCTTCCGTTAGAAGCTCTATGGTTTTGTCTATCACTGGGAGGGTTGGGGTCCAGCTATAGCTGTGATTAGAGTTTGTTTCCCAGAGAAAGGTCTTGGGAAGGTCGCTGATTTTGAAGCTTACCCCATCAACCGTCAAGATCGTTGGGTTGGTTTTGGAGTCTATGCCCTGAGCCAAAAATTGGGCAGATGAGGTTTGATTAAAAAAGTTGGTTAGGGTTATGTTTGGGGTAAGCATCTGTTGCTGCATTGTGTCTATGGCAGGTATTTTTTGTGCATATCCCGTCCAGGTGTAGGTGTCGATAACGGCGCGCTGTTCAAGGTTGTAGGTTGGCCCATTGCCGTCATAGCGGATGATTTGGGCAAACGGTTTATCATAGCTCGAACCACCGCCCGCTGGAACCGTATATGCAAGGGTTAGGGTGAAGTGGGGGTCGTACTCGACCACATAAATCGGCAAAACGGTTGTGCATAGATATTTTTCTTGGAGGGTAACCTTGTTTAGGATGTATCTCTGCCCGCTGTTGCGGGAATAGATTGTTTCTAGCCAACGATACGTATGAACAGCGCCTATGTCCCAGCTAAATTTTGCAGGCAGCAAGTCTGCGTTTACTTGGGTTGTTCTATCGATCTCTAAGGCGGCGCCTATGGCATCAGCTCCTATGCCATGGGCCGTAAAGGTTACTGTCAAGGGGGATGGACGCGCTTGATTTTCTAAAACGGGGTGATGAGTAGAAAATTGCCCCGTTTCAAAAGATTCAGAGGGAAAACTTTCAGCATATATGCTGCTGGGGGTTTGGGTGGTGTTGGCTTGTTTAAAGTGGGCTTGGAGTGTGTGTGGGGTGTCTATGATAAGGGTGAGTGTGTTGCTGGCGTTTATGTTATGGCCATTTAGGGTCCAGTGGTCAAAGAGATAGCCTTCACGGGGAACCGCCTGTAGGGTTATTTGGGTGTCTTTGGAGTGCCAATATTGCCCTGGGGGTGGGGTGATTGTTCCTTGCGAGCTACCCGCGATAGTTAGCAGGTACTGAGTGCTATAGTAGGCGTTGCTGTCTGCGCCGCCATGAGTTACCCCTATTCGCCCCTGACTTTCACGCCCATAATCAAAGAGACGACTCCCCCAAGCAGTGAGGTAGACAGGGTATAGTCCTGTAGCTGCAGAAAACGAAACTTCAAAGGTTCCTCCACCAATCTTGGAACCAAGATTGCTACTATTGAACATATTAAGAACAGTTTGATCATAGTCAAATTCTACTTTTTCAAAAACGATGTTGTTTGCTGTCTCGGTGTTGTAGGTTATTTCGAATTTGTCGTTGGGATAAAAGGTGCCATCGGCATTTATGGTGGGCTGACCATATTTATCAAGAAGAGGTTCAAGGGTTAGGTTAACATAAAGTTCGCTATCTCCCGGTACGGTATCTTTTGCAGACATTAAACTGGGAAAGCCAGTACATATCGATAGGACAGTTAGGGAAATCAGTAAAAAAGTTGAAAGGGCAGGATTCTGTTTAGGCCGCCAGGAACGCTTTTTGCTATGGGGAGGGTTTATTTTATGGGATGTTTGCTTTGGCAGCAAATATTAACCTCCGTAGTTTTTCAGGGTTGCTTACACCGGTAATAACCAAGCGATTGAAAGAAACACTTGTACTGTTAATGGTCAGGGTGCCAAAGTGGAAGAGTCTACCAAAAACCCCGCGGGTGATGGTGATGTTGGCGATTTTGTTAAAAGGGATCGCCTCGATGCGATAGGTTAAATGACGCTGGGTTTTACAGACGCCAAAAGTTGAGATAACATAGGTGGTTAAATGGGCTCGTTTTAGAGTAGAGCCTATTATCAATGTGGCAACGGCTAACCCAAGGAGTGGAATCCAGAAAAAAACTGTTCGGATCACTAACCCAAGAGCACAGCTTGCCATAACGGCTATCGCTATGCCCTCAAACAAACGGGGAAATGATAGCACAGTTGGTTTTCCCGACCAAAGACCTGTATCCATGTTGACATCAAAAAATGTGCACATAGAATTTTAAAAAGTCCATTCAACAGATGCAATCTAACTTTTTAACTATCGTGAGGGTTAGAGGCAGTTTTGAACCAGAAAAAAACATACGTTAGCTAATTCAACTCACTTTTTTCAAACTGCCGAACGTGAGTATAAACTAAATTGCCCAGGGAAATTATGAAAAATATAGTGCCTATTACAGTTATTATCATATTTTCCTGGCTAATGCCTGAGAAGATAAACAAAGTCGCAACTAAAACAGTTATCCCAGAAGAAATCATCCTTTTTCGGCCGTTTGAAACTCTCAATATTGACACCTTAGTCTATAGAGTCATTGGCGAGTTGAAAGTTACTTCCTCTAGTGAAACGATTTCAGTTTTATCAGCAGGTTCATAACTCATTAGCGTAAAGGAAGCGTTGTAGCTATCTAAATCTGAAAGTGCAAGCGCCGTTGCTATTGTCAGATTGGACGCTTCACACTGGACGTCATCGTTAAGGGTATAAAATCGGGCATAAACGTCTCCTTCTGTTATTTCAGTTAGGGTAAATTCTATTGTACGGTTGAGATCCGCAGTTGATTTGTTATTACGCCAAAGTAATGTTTTTTCAACAGTATACTCAAATGTTTCACCCGCTACTTCGTAATTTATCAATAGTTTTGAATAATTATCGTGCTCGTCTATTATGGTTGTTTGAACATTTGTTGCGGTATTATCGATAGGGTCTTCTTGACTGCAGGTAAGGCAAACTTCTTGATAAAGAAGCAACGGTTGTATATCTATTGTTTTTTTACCATGATCGGGAAAATCTACTAAAACCCTGTGATACCCAGTTGCAATTGGATAATCTGCTTGCATCCATGCGTTTATTCCGCCCGTCACATTGTAAATTTTAGTAAAGCCGTGGGCACCGAGTATTTGACATGCTGGGCCACTCCTAGAACCAGCGGCGCAATAAACAAGAATTATGCTACTTTGACTTGCTGGCAACTCGTTGATTCTAGATTCAAGGTCTGATAGAGGTATCAAAATGGCGTTATACAGGTGTCCTAAGTTGTATTCGGTTTCATTTCTTACATCTAAAATTATTATGTTCTTGTTTGTCTTTATCATATGTTCGGCCTGTTGAACGGAAACGTTTTGGGAATTTGGTAGTGATGGATTAGCTAAGAAGGTTGAGCGAGAACAAAAGTGCAAAGCAATAGAGCGATTAATGTTGCGCCTAGGGAAATGTTTTTGATGTTACATTTATTCATTTTATATTTTTCTCCATTTTGGCACTAAGTAGCTGTATTGTATGTTTTGACTTAAGAGCTTTCCCATAATTTATACTTAAACCAACTTCAAATCGATTCTTTGAAGTACATTAATGTTCGGATTGACGCTTGACGAGTTGGATGAGTGTATTTTGAGGTTGTTTGATGCGCCCCGTCGGTTTTCCCATGAAGGCATCCGGTTATCGTTACTTGACCTTCACATAACCCGCTTTAGCCAGTAAACCCAAGCCTCCTCAAACGGAACCAATAAATCCCGTGCCCGAAGCACCTCTGCCGTCGCTTAGTTAGGGTGTGAAATAGATTTTACATGTTTTTAAGGTCTACTAAAAATACATTACCCTCGGCTCTTTTTGTTACATTTTTTTTAAACCCTGTTTTAGAGAATAACACATAATATTTTTCTGTGTAATCAAACATGGAGGCTTTATCGATCAAGCCGTCTAAAACTTGACTGCCTACCGGCTCATTTGTCCATTTGCACTCTGCAAACAGAGCTTTACCTTTTTCTATGCCATATGCCAATAAATCAATTTCCTGTTCCATTTTTTTGAGAGGGTTAATGCCCCACCAACGTCCACACGCCTTAAACCGAAAGGGTAACCGTCCTGCGACGTTTTCCTGCCACAAATACTGCTTGCAAATATCCTCAAATGTTTCACTCATAAAAGAAGGAATTTGTTCTTTTATTTCGTCATAGATAGCAACACCCTGGCCCATATTTATTTCAGATATGTTGCCATACACAAATTTGTACCAAAATCTAAACATTCCATCATTTAGGCGATATATCGTGTTTTTTGAAGTTGGTTTGTGAAGAATAGGCAAGTCTTTTCGTATAATATTAAGCGAAAGAAGCGAACTTAGATACACACTACAAGAGGAGGTGGGCAGATGGGTTTTTGTTGCAATCTCATTTAATTTACTACTACCGGTGGCAATTGCTGTGATTAGGGCATTATACACAGCAGGCTCACGTAACTCTTGTTTGAGAAGATTATGCGGCTCTTCAAAAAGTAAACTGTTAGGCGAGAAAAAATTATCAACTATATTTGTTTTCAAGTCTCTATGGTCTTTAATCTGTAGTAGGTATTTGGGTACGCCACCCGTTACACCATAAATTATGGCTTGTTCTTGTTTGGTAAAATTTTTATGAAATAGGGTTGATGTTTTAAAATCAAAGGGCATGAGTTTATATTGACAAGTTCTTCGCCCATATAGGGGGCTTTTGTTGCCCATAACTTGGTTTTCCATAAAGGACATAGACGAGCCGCATAAAACAATCATAATGTTGATATCTTGAAATTTATGGTCAATATATTGTTGCAAAATAGATGAAGTGGATTTTTCACTTGCAGCCAAGTAGGGGTATTCATCTATGATAAAAACTAGTTTCTCATCTTGGGCTTTTTCATAGATATAATCTAAACATTCACTAAAAGTTCTATAGACCGGTGAAACCGTACGAACTTTTTTGTCTAAGCCATTAAAAATAGCAAGACTTAACAGGTCTATATTTTTTTGTTCTGTACCTTCAACAGCAGTAAAATAGATGTGTCTTTTATCACGTACGAATTCCTTTATTAGCTCTGTTTTGCCAACTCTGCGGCGTCCCCAAATAATGGCGCATTCGTAATGAGCGTTGTTATATCGCGCGTTTAAATTTTTTAGTTCATTATCTCTGCCTATAAACATCAACCGCATCTCAAGTTACTTAATCGTAATTAACTAAATCATGATTATATTATAAAACTTTTGGCCTCACACAAACAAGCAAACACATACCCCCATAATCAACAATAACCTTGCTTACAAGGCCATCACAACCCCTTAGCACCCTATGGGGAACGTTCTCACCAATTCAATCTACCCAAGTTTATGGACTATAAAATGGGCGTTCAGGGGTTTGGTTCCAAAAGTGCAGGGTGGAATATTTCCCTGTGGCAGAATAGTTC
>JAIRTW010000117.1 GCA_031254875.1 Candidatus Bathycorpusculum termitum | reverse complement strand
TGGTTTCGCGTAGTTTGCGTATGATTGATTTGTCGGTTTTTCTGTTTGCTCGTTTTCATGTCAATGGCTCAAGAGAGGAGATTTGGAATCTTGTACATAATCCCTTTTGAAACACTCTCCTTTTTTTATGGTATAATTATTGAATTTTAGAGACGGGTACACGCAAGGGCACCTTCTTGGGCCAAGAAGCCGTTAACTACCTAAAACTCTACCTGCAGCAAAGACGACTGGGTACCAGATACCAACCCCCAGAAACAATCACCGCCATCTCACCCCTGATTCGAGATGAAGGCAGAGCAGAACCTAAAGGCATAACCCCCAAGCAAGTCCGAACCATCATACACAGTCTCTACATGAAAAAGGGTTTGACAACAAAATCTGGCGGGCGCTACTACGATCTAAGAACCCCTAGCATACGCAAATACTTCAAAACACAAATGATCGCCCTAGGCACCCAAGCAGACTACGTGGACTACATGATGGGACACACAGTAGATACCTACCACGACATCCAAAGCGTAGGTATCGACAAACTAAGAAGCATCTACGCCGCCGCAGGACTATCGATAAAACAGAGAACACAAGTCAGCAAGCTCGACACCATCAAAGAAATGATACGCGCACTAGGCGAAAACCCCGAACAGCTTCTAAACAGAGAAGCACTAACGCGGGGCGCAACCACTGAGAAGGAGAACATTACAGATTTTCAGATTGGCTTCCTGAGAAATCAGCTAAGAGTGCTCATAAAAGAGGAGATTCAGTACAAATGACTGATGTAACTAGGCGGGTCCGGTGGGATTTGAACCCACGATCTCCGGCTTCGAAGGCCGACACCTTAATCCGTGCTAGGCTACAGACCCTTTCCCATACTTTTAGGCTAGAACCCTTTCATTTTAGCATTTGCCTAATATGGGCTTTTCTATCCAAACGGCTAGAACCCCTTCATTGTTGATCTAGTAATTACTCTTTTCTCTACGCAAATAGTGTCTGCCAGTTGTGCGGTTATAGCTGTATTCTTCATATCCTTCTGCTCCATATCGCCATGTCCTGAACGAGATTCTATTCCAAGTGCATTGGTAGTGTCAATCCAACATTGTAGCGATAATGTAAAAACGCATTTGCACCTGTTTGATGTAAAAAGGCATCGAATTCGACCCCTTAAAAATTCAGTTTTCACATATAATGCAATAAAGTCGTTTTTTCATAACTTTGCCGTTTTTTAACGTTTCTTTCTGTCAAATAATTCATGCATTTTACCATAATTTCCACCCTACTACCCCCTCGTGGCTATTACACTGCACACCTCCCTAACGTGAACACTCAAAAAAGAATCAAGCGAAAAAGTCTGCGTTTATAGTCTGTTTTTAGTTATATCCAGAAACATGAGTTTTTGTTTTTGCTTTTCTTGTTCAGGTGCTAATATAAAACCATATTTTTTGTAAAAATTAACTGCTGAATCTATGGTATTAACAATTAAAAATCTACAACCAACCTTTTGTGAAAAATTAAGAGCTATAAAAAAACAGAAATCGCAAACATGTTCACCTATACCCTTATGTTGATACTCGTCTACAACACCTAACTGCCCGATAAGTAAGGCAGGATAACTGGCGATACTTTTAGCCAATTTATCTTAGCTGCCATTTTACGTTTGTTAATAGTCCCCATACAAAGAGTTGCAAAACTAACGAGTTTGGACTCAAAATAGAACACATAGGTAACTCCAAGATTTTGTTGTTGATAACCCAAAGCCTGTTCACGTATAAACTCGTCTATTTCCTCTTCCTTACAGCTAAACTCGTCAACATTATCGGTTTTATCCAAAACTTTGGAAGATAATTTCTCAACATCAAATACGGGATTATAAGACCTAAAATAGTTTAAAGAGGGTAGTCTTTAAATTTTTCCATAACACGCTTATACCTTGCTTCATCCTTAGCAGTAGGTTTGCGTTCGATTTCTTTCTGAACAGCTTCCCACTGTTTTGAAGTGAGTGCAGGAATTGGCTTAGGCAACATGGTGTTACATTCACCTTCTCACGATAATTAAAAAAACTATAGCCCTTATAATCAATAAATATTTCTTACAAGCAAACATAGTTTAACTTTACATTGAGAGAAAAAGGTGCCAAGGATATATTACCCAACTCCATACAAAAGTCTACAACTCAAGCTTCTGTAACCCGCACACGTCTCCCCACCCTCATAGACCTCCCACCCACCCCACCCCCTACAAAACCAACGCCCTACAACAATCCAGTTTATAGCATAACAACAAACTTTGTGCATTTCTGGGTTGTCTTATTTGGCAGGTTTACTCTTTCTCTACGCACACCTTACTTTGTAAGCCACATAAAAACTATCATCTTAACTTTAAGGCCAACACACCTGTTGCTGACACTGATGACACTGTCTACACTGTTTTTCTGTCAAAAAAATGAATATAAAAATGGAAAATTATATTTCGAAATAAACAAAAACTATTGGTGATATCGCCATTTTATGCGTATCCATGCTAGGCTACAGACCCTTTCCCATGCTTTTAGGATACCCCACTATTTTCTACATTGTCAAATATGGGCTTTTCTATCAGATCGTCTAGAACCCCTTCATTGTTGATCTAGTAATTGTGCTTTTCTCTGTGCCGGTGGTGTCTACCGGGTGTGCAGTCTGGAATAACTCCATACAAACTAGCAAACTATGGTGGATTCATCGCCAATTTTGTTTGTTTAGCTGTCCAAAAAATAAATCAGCCCATGTAGTTACCGAAACCTCTAAATGTGCACGTTTGAGTATTTTTTGCAGTTGGGCCGGTAGATCAGTCTGGTATGATCGCCGCGTTCGCAACGCGGAAGCCGCGGGTTCAAATCCCGCTCGGTCCACCAAACAAAACCCAGTATCAGAGAATATTTTGCGCCGCATTTGTGTATTGGGGTGATTCAATTCGAGTATCTTTTCCAGAAATTATTTCGCTAGTTTGGTCCATGTAAATAGGAGAGTGTTTCAAAAGGGATTATGTGCAAGATTCCAAATCTCCTCTCTTGAGCCATTGACATGAAAACGAGCAAACAGAAAAACCGACAAATCAATCATACGCAAACTACGCGAAACCACACATGCCTTCCGCCGAAACCGACCACACCAA
>JAIRTW010000062.1 GCA_031254875.1 Candidatus Bathycorpusculum termitum | reverse complement strand
TTGTATAGGGGTGTGTTTTTGGTTTGTGTGTAGTAGGTGTTGCAGTGGAGGCATTTGTATACTTGGTGGCCGGCTCGGTTTTTGCCGTGTTTGATGGTGTTTTTGTCTTTTTCTTTTTGTTAGTGTTTGCATTGGAGGTTTTGGCAGGGCAGGGTGTTGGTATCTCTTGGGCGTGTCATACTGATATTTTGGCATCAACCACTATATAAACGAATCTATATTAGGACACTACCAAAATGTTGTTTGGTCAGTTTTACTATGTTAAGTCTGTTGTTGTGGCAAGAAGGCACGTCCGACAGTGATGTGAAAGGGAATTTGTGTCGGACGTGCCCCTATTGGGGGTGTTTAAAGACACTTTTGTCGTTTGTATATAGTCTTCCGACTTATTAAATTCTTCGCTGATGCAGCCCACCCTCCCACGTTTATCCTGCAAAATTTAGAACTCCCCCAAACCGCCTCAGAATTACATAAGAAGCTTGACAAAAACGCTTTTTAACGATCATTTACTCCTATTTTAAAATAACCACAAAGGAGAACTATGGTGTATAGCACCGCTTGTATGTTTATGAATTTTCCAACAATATACAGCCCACCAAAAGCTTCCCACATAAATGCAAACTATAATCTGCTATCTCAGCGGTTATGGAACGATCGCCTGTGAAAACCAAAGCACTTGTCCTAGTAGCCATCATAGCTCTCCCAATAATAGTCATAATCGGCGCTCAGCAGCTAAGCATCCAAGAGGCCAAACATCCCGATGAATTTTACTTCGGAATCTCTTTTGGCGGACAAACCCCCGAAGAAGCCAAAATCCTAATCGATAAAGTCAAAGACTACAGCAACCTCTTTTTGATAAACTCTTACGATTTAGCAATCAACGAAACTGCCCTAAACGAAGTTTGCGATTATGCCGTCCAAGCAGGCCTAAAATTCACTGTATATTTCGACTTTATCTCCCGAGTCACCTACCCCTGGCATCAAACATGGCTCGACAACGCCCCAACACGCTGGAACAACAACTTTTTAGGAGTCTACCTCCACGACGAACCAGGCGGGAAACAAATCGACAATAAAAAAGCATTTACCCACGCCTCCAACTACAGCCAAGCCGCCGATCTCTTCATTCAAAATATAGCCCAATCCAACAGCATGATAGACGCTAAAAGCAAATCTATCCCAACCTTCACCTCTGACTATGTACTCTACTGGTGGGATTACCTCGCAGGTTATGACGTTTTATATGCCGAGTTAGGCTGGCAACTTGACTCAACACAACAAATCGCCCTCTGCCGAGGTGCCGCAACAACACAAAATAAAACCTGGGGAGCCATCATCGTTTGGACCTACTACGAACCACCCTACATGGCAAACGCCCAAGAAATCTACCAAGAAATGACCCTAGCATATGAGGCAGGCGCAAAATACGTGGTCGTCTTCAACTACCCCACATACCCCGAAGACAACCCCTACGGTGTCCTCTCCACAGACCAATTCAAAGCCATGGAGAACTTTTGGAACTATGCTAAAGCAAACCCCCGACCCAACGGTGGAGAAGTACACGCCAAAGCCGCTCTGATTTTACCTCAAGATTACGGCTGGGGTATGCGCCGCAACAAACACCTGCCAGAAGACAACATCTGGGGCCTCTGGCCTGAAGACGAAAAATCCCCTATTATACTAGAAAACATAAACAAACTCCTGACCCGATATGGTTTAGATTTAGATATAGTCTTTGACGATACACAGTTCAATTTCAACAACAACTACAACACAATCTACTACTGGAATGAAACAATACGCTAACAATAAATAACAATATTGCCTGACCAAATTATAAATAAGTATTAATTGCAATGTCATAAACTAAAGCAGATTTGAATTTTTACCAGTTTTTCATTTTTTCGTTCGAACACAGCAAATAGACAAATTAGGGTGTATGTATTCAGCTCATGCGGTTTGTTAGACTTTAGAGTACTCGTTTTTTTTTTTTTTTTGGTTTTTCGTTGGTTTTTTGTTCAACAAATATGATGAATATGCACGTTTGTACATATGGGTCTTAATATAAAGCAGTATTTCCCTGAGAGCTGAATACATACAAATTAGGTAGTGTGCTAACATAGAATAGTTTTTTACGGGTTTAGGTGCTTTATGTATTATCCATGAATTTAAGCGTGATTTTCTCTGCGAAACTTGAGGAATCTGCCAATCATCTATGGAGCTAACACGAATTTGGTTCTACTTTAAATTAACTATTCTAAATTGGCACACTGCCGTATTTTTGGTGTTTTTACCCGCGTACTCCCCGGATTTTAATCGTATCGAAAATCGATGGGCCAATATGAAAGGGGCTTTGGTGGATTTAGCCCCTAAATGTGAAACCCTGCAAGAAACTGTGTACACCTATTGAAAAGTGCAATCTTAAACTATTCCACTATAATATACTGCCAAAACATCAATGTTCCGGTGCCGCCTAAAATTTTACTTGTTTTAGAAACTGTCTTCAATAAGTTTTTAACTAGCGGTGTGTAGGCTCTGTTGAGGTTTGGTTATTTGAGGTATGATAGTGATTTAACTGATAAAGAATGGGAAATAATCGCTCCAATATTTATACGTGCAAAAAAGGTAGACACCTCCAAAAACACAACAAACGCAAACTAATAAACGCTGTACGATACCTCAACAAAACCGGTTGCCAATGGCGCATGCTCCCAAACGAATACCCAACTACAAAACCGTAAACTCATTCTACACTCGTGCCACAAAAAACGGCCTATGGGAAGAAATGACCGCCCTGTTAGTGCAAAAAACCCGCCTAAACGCCAAACGCAACGCAGATCCAAGCTATTGTCTTATTGACTCTCAAAGTGTAAAGACCACCTCAGCCTCAGAAGAGCGGGGGTTTGATGGCGGAAAAAAATCAAGGCCGCAAACGACACCTCATACTGATGTTATGGGAAATTTGTTAAAAGTTGTTGTTGGGGCGGCTAACATACATGACACAATTGCAGGTTGTGATGTGTTTGTGTCTGTTTTGGAAAAGTATCCGTCTCTTTTGGGTGTTTGTGGGAATGAGGGTTATCGGGGGACGTTTTTGAGGTTGGTGGAATCTTTGCCGAAATATCACACTTCTTCCCCAAAGATTGTGCTTAAGGGCTGGTCTGTTTTGCCTAAACGGTGGTGTGTGGATAGAACTTTTGGCTGGTTATTGGGGTAGGCGTTTATCTAAGGATTATGAAATTAATACAAAATCTGAAGAAAACATGATAATGATCGCACACTCAACCATTCTGCTCAGAAGACTATGTTATTGAAGACAGGCTCTTA
>JAIRTW010000066.1 GCA_031254875.1 Candidatus Bathycorpusculum termitum | reverse complement strand
TTGTTTTGTGGTGTTATATGTGGTTGTTTTGTGATTTTTTGAGTTTTTGAGGTAAAATCGGTGTTTTTAAGTTTCATTTCTCAAATAAGAAAATAGTTAGGTGTTTCGGGAATGCAGGTTATATACAAACGTGTCTGCCCAAGCAGTATCTGCTAAAAACAGTTTTCACAGTTACTGTCACTAGCCGCCCACACACCCTTTAAAACTTTAAACCAAAATAGACTCTGCAAATGTTTCTTTGAGGAGGCTTTTAAATGAACTCAACCAATGCAGACATAACAACAAACAAGTTCGAGATGCTCAACTATGAAAGCTTAGCAAATGCGCTACACGATTATGAAGATATTACAAAGAGACCGCTAAACGACGATTACTGTTGTCGAAACTGTGAACAACTCTTTGACACCCTAGAAGCACATGACCGCCACCAACGTAGAGAACACAACCGAGAAAAAAAATATCCTCTTGAAAGACGCCCAATGTAGCATTCTCAAGTTGCTGAATAAATATTGCAGAAAGTGTTAACAAACTAAAAAACAAGTTGGGACACAACTTGTTTGTTGTGCCTGTTTGGAACCTGTAATTGTTGCATCCTGCCAGCAACGCCTTACATAGTAGCACCATTTTATTTATTTTAGGTATTTATTGCATCATTATATATTAAGGGCTTTTCTTTTTTCTATAATGATGCTTTCCAATATATTTGCGGATTCTTTGGCATCAGAGTTTATAATGAATTGCCCACCGGTCAATTGTTTCATATCTTCTGTTAAAATCTTGACCGCCACTTTACTTCCGGTGATAAATGGCGGTAATCCCAGATGCAAAGGCAAACCAAGTGCTAAACCAAATGAGCCATCAGCCAAAGCCTGTTCCTCCAACCACTGAGGCGCAGATAAGACCAAGGGCAGTTGGGGTAAATCAACATTGAGAACCTTGGCCAACTCAACCGCAACTGTTTCCAAACGCCCGATAGCAAGACAAGGCCCAAAATTCAGAACCGGCGGGATACCAAGGCTCTGACAGACAGACTTTAAGTTAGGACCAGCCATTTCAGCAGCTTCAAGAGTCATCAAATTACAATTTTCAATCCCGCCAGAGGAACAGCCCGCCGTCAAAACAAGAATATCTTTAGCAATCAATTCTTTTGTCAACTCAACAGTAAGAACATCATAGCCTCCGGCCACAAGATTTGAACAGCCCACTACCGCCGCAACCCCTTTGATTTGTCCTGATGCAATCAAATCCACTAAAGGTTTCCAGCTTCCGCCCAAAAACTCTTTCAAAGTACCCTCGCTAACACCTGTGAGAGTATTGTCATTGCCATGTTCCGCTAAAAGATTAAGCGCAATCTCTGGTCGGCGTGTCTTATATGTTTCAAGAGTCTCGTTAATGATTTCATTAGTGATCAGCTCTCTTTCTTTAAAGACAAATTCTTTCAATTCAGCGTTAGCTTTTTTTGCGACACTATCCAAACATATTTGCTTTATTTTTAACGATTCACATATGGGCTCAATTCCGGGAAGCGTACAATTAAACTCCGAGAGCACTACATCAATCGCGCCAGTAGCCAAAATTGCCTCGCTGGCATAATTATTACCTGCATGGCCCTCAAATAATCCTTCATAATGTGCACCTCTTAATTGCAAATCCTGGCCCACACAAGTACATCCAACCAGCCTAAACCCCTTGGCTCCGGCCTCATTTGCCCGCTTGGTCACATCGTCTTGCATAAGACGGTTCTGTAAATGGGCAAATAACGAATGCTGATGTCCGGTAATCAAAATATTGATGTATGCAGGATCAATAACGCGTAAGCCTACCGGCGCGATTCTAATTTTTGGCTCACCCAAAAGAACATCATTCAAAAGATTTGTAAGCAACAAGCCATACAACCCCGTAGAAATACCCAAACGCAAACAAGTTACAAGCATATCCACAGGGTCAGAGTTAAGATTTGTTGATGACTTGACCAAGCCGCTAAAAACCTCTGATTTTGCCCCACCCGGCAGAATACCCAGCTTTTGCCAATTTTGATAACGCGGGGGATAGGCTATTTTTTGTACCAATTGCATCTGTTCAAAATCAGGTCTATAGATATCTGTCAATATTGCCTCAGCAACATTTAGCGCTTTTTCATAGCTGTCAGCTCCAGTAACACCGAGCAGGTCACACAAACGCTCAAGTGTGTTTAGCCCCCTTAGTTCTCCTTTAGCCAATGCGGTTTGCTTTAGGTTTCTTGCAGTATTTTCCACAACATGAATATAACATCCCGAACCGGCCGCTACTGCTCTTAAAAAATTCCGCACCACAATTACATCTGAATTTGCGCCACAGACGCCTCTTGGCGAATTTGGCGTAATACGGCAGGGTCCATTAGCGCAGAGTCTGCAACAAACACCCTGCAAGCCAAACCCGCATTTTAGCTTTTGAGACTCTACACGGTGATGTGAAGTTTCTAAAGGTAACTGTGCAATAAAGCTCTCCAGCACTTTATCAGCACTTTTACAGGTTACACATTCATGACAGTTATTCATCCATATCCTCTCTTAGGTGGTTAGTATCTGGAGGGCTAAGTTGCTGCTATGCGTAAATAGTTTATTGCCGATTTTTGAGTAAACGCTATAAAAATTCATCTCAGAGTTGAGAAAAAAGCGGCACTATTCAGACAACGCCAACTTGTCATCAATAAAAATCCTGCAGTGTATTGTGAGATTGCCGCCTAAGGAAACTTTCAACCTCACCCAAAACCCCAACCCGACCTCACCAGCAAAACCCCAAAAATCCACCTAACAGCCGCCAAGCCAAACCACAAACACCAAACAACAACAACAAAAACACACACCACAACAGCACACAAACATTTCAAAAACACAAAACGCTCATGCTCAAAAACGATCCACCACAGAGAAATATGAACCCACACAAAAAAGTTTCAACACACAAACAAAAATCACAACCACCCTTATCTTCGAAATTAACGAGTAAACGATTGACCCAATCAACCCAAATAACCACAATTTAACGATATTACCGCAAAAAAACAATTAAACACAGCTGTTTAACAACGAAAAAACAACAACTCAAAACCGCCAAACATTTCACCCCCAAACACAAACAAAAAAAACCCAAAAACCACCCCAAACAACAAATCAGACACAAAACAAAGCCATTCATTGACCCCAGACAAACTTGGCATGGAGAATATCGGGGCCTCATATAAGTACTGATGAAAATCCATGGACCAAGCAAAAACCAAAAATTTCGCAAACCCTTCGACCCTCCAAACCAAATTTAGCAACCCTTAGAACAACAAGCAAACTTTGCGCTCAAAGCAGGTTACCTCCAACTATCTTGCGCTTAGCCAGTTGAGTTCCACGCTATCAGCGTCATTGGTGCAACGATTTTTTTAGGGCCCGGGCTTGTGAGTGTGTTTGGGTGATGCTTTTGTATACAGCAGCTGTGTGTTTTTGGGCTTTGGGACAAACCAGGAACGGAGGTATGTTGAAGCCTGAGCATATTTCTAGCTGTTAGTATTGTCTATAGCACCCATATTTTGGGTGTGTTGATGTTGTATAAACCCTGTTCAGTTGTTATGGTTTGGTCAGTATTACCAATTGGTTTTATGTTCACCAGCATGCACCAGTTTCGCTAGGTGGTTGTGGCGTGTATACAAAAGCATCGCCCAAACACAGGTTTTGCGTTATTGGATGCAGCAATTTTTATGTTAAGCCGCCGCCAATAGCTACAGAAGAGGTGGAGGAGCGCATGAGTACCGAATTGGATCGCGTCCGGCTTCGGCGCTGGCGCAAAAGAGGGTTCTATAGTGAAACTGCGTTAGTTAAACTGTTGCAGAAGAAAGGCTATAACGCGGTTCGGGTGCCGGTGAGTAACCCAAGCCTCAATCCTCTTCCAGATGTTATTGCCCGCCGGGGCTGTCATCTCTATGCGTTTGAGGTTAAAAACGCCACCTACTACGCCTATTTCCCTAAGCAACAAATTGATAAGCTCTTCCGCTTCCTTGACCAATTCATACCCACAGACACCAAAGAAAAGCATGCGGTTGTTGCGGCGCATCTGGGGAAGCGGTGGTTATTTCGTGAAATCAGCTGGGTTGAGTGGGAAAAAGACAAGTTGCCTGAAAAGGTGCGGATTTTGAAGCGAGACCGCGGCAACCTCAACATCGACACCTCCTACGTAGAGGCTACGTAAGCAAGTGTACCTCAAAGTATTATTAAGTTGAGCCGCTTGACTGCACATAGTGTGGATGGATTGATGGTTGAAAAAGAAGAAACCGGCTGGATGATTTCTACAAAAAGCCTCTCCAAAACTTATCCGGTCGGCACAAGCAAAGTTGAAGTTCTAAAAGATTTAACCCTATCGATACCTAAAGCTAAATTTGTAGTTTTATGCGGCCCCTCGGGTTCAGGAAAAACAACCCTTCTAAACATCATAAGCGGTATTGACCGCCCCAGCAACGGTGAAATCATGGTTGCGGGTCAAACTCTGATAGGGCAAAGGGAAGATTTTCTCTCCGACTTTCGATGCAGCCACATTGGGTTTGTCTTTCAATCCTATAATCTAGTTTCCACATTAACGGTAGCTGAAAATGTCGCGTTTCCCATGGAGTGGCAGAGAAAACCGTCTCAAGAAATCAAGGCGCGTACGTTGGAGTTGATTAAAACGGTTGGTTTGGCGCATAGAGAAACGCATTTTCCCGCTCAGCTCAGCGGGGGGGAGCAGCAGCGTGTTGCTTTTGCAAGAGCTTTGGCAAATGATCCTGAGCTGATTTTAGCTGATGAACCCACGGGGAATTTGGATGTAAAAAATGCAGAGAAAATTCTCCAGGTTCTTTCTTTGCTCAAAGAAAACGGCAAAACGGTTCTTGTATCCACTCATGATCTCCAAATCCGAGAGCTTGCAGATCAAGTGATTACTCTAAAAGACGGCCGATTGGCGAGCTCTGATGAGTAGCGGTGCAGGCTTTCCCATAAATGATCTGCTTCGTAGACGTCTGCAGACAAGTCTTGCAATAGTTACTTTGACGTTGAGTGTCGCATCGACGCTGTTTCTGCTTTTGTTTAGCAGTCGGGTAGGCGTTGGATTAACTGCCTCGTTGGATGTATTTACGATTGGATTAACATCTGTGTTTGGACAATTCATTCTCTTCATTGGCATCTTGGTTTTTTTAGTCGGGGTAGTTTTAACTTCGTTTATTGTTAGGTTAATGATGGTTCAAAGAACCCGGGACTTTGGCTTAATTAAAGCGGCAGGGTGCCCCAATAGTTTAGTCGGCGGATATTTTATGACTGAGTTGCTGATGGTTATATTTTTGAGTTGTGTTTTGGGTATTGTGGGGGGGTTTATTGCGGATTTTGTGGCGGCAAATGTTGTTTTTGGTGCCTATGGTTTGGGGGATTGGTGGTTTGCGCCGGTGGTTTTTGTTGTTTTCTTTTGTTTAGCAGTGTTTTTTGGTTTGCAGCCCCTTTTGAAAGCAACAGGAATGACCGCGATTGAGGCGCTTTCTCCTGTGAACTATTATGGTTTGGTGGTTGAGGGTAAGCACAAGACGCTTTCGCATTCAGCGCTGAGTTGGCGTGTGGCCTCAAGAAGTATGGTTAGGCGGATATCGTCTATTGCGCGTATTGTTATTTTGTTGTCTATTGTTTTTGTTTTGCTTACGATTTCAGTGGCCGGCGGCATAATTGCTATGGACACTACAACTGAGTGGGTAGAGAAAACCTCGGGAACGGGGACTATTGCTGTTGCCTACGGTTGTATGGGTAGTCAGTATGAACAGCTGTTGGCCAAGTTTACAGGGACGCCCCCGAGGGGTGATTTTGATTATGCAGATTCTGAACTTGCTCTTTCAAGTGTGGTTGCTGAACGGCTAGAGGGTCTGTTGAGTGTAGGTTCGGTTGATTCACGTTTGGTTTTGTATATGAATGTTAGAGAAATCAGCAACTATACCGCACTCAATGGTGCCTACACCGTAATTGGCGGCCAAAGAGAGGGCCCCTCGCTTATAATTGGATTGGATCCCCAAGTTATGGCGGAGGATTTTTCAGCTAACGGTCGAAGTATAGGCCCAGATGGTGCCATAGAGGCCGTTATAGGGGATTCTATTGCGCAAACCATGTATTACCGGGATGCGGGTAGAGGAATTAACGTATCTGATCCCTTAAGGCAGAGCGTCAGGGTGGCAGATACACCTTTTCGGATTGTGGGGGTCTGTATTGACCCTATAAATAATGGTTATGTCATCTATGTGCCTCAAAAAGCTTTGATGAATGCCACTGGTTTAACTCAGCCAAATCTGCTTTTAGTGACTCTTAGCAACTCAGCTGAGCGGGCGGATGCTATTGCTGAAATACGTCAGATTGTTAAATCGTTTGATTCTAACCTTGATGTTTTCGACTT
Source organism: Candidatus Bathycorpusculum termitum (assembly GCA_031254875.1). Classification (GTDB taxonomy): domain Archaea; phylum Thermoproteota; class Bathyarchaeia; order Bathyarchaeales; family Bathycorpusculaceae; genus Bathycorpusculum; species Bathycorpusculum termitum. The sequence goes on along the minus strand of JAIRTW010000066.1, from coordinate 6,129 downwards.
AGAACCGACAATGGAGGCAAATAGAGCGTTTTTAGGTGCGGCTTGGCAGACAATTATGTTTATTCCACTGTTTAGTTTGGCTTCCGCGGCTGTCTGTTTGGTCAGCTATATGATGCTGGTTGTGGATGAGCAGCGACAAGAGTTTGTTGTGTTACGTGCAGTGGGTGCAAGACCCAAACTGATCATTGATTTGTCTGCGTTTGAGAGCGCGATTGTTCTTTTATCCAGCTTTGGTATAGGTCTTTCTTTTGGTGTAATTATTACGTTGATGACTTTGATGGCTAATCCGCTTGTAACTGCTACAACGATAGCTGTGATTTCTGTTTGGCTGGTTTTAGCGTTGGTTGTAATGTTTCTTTTAAGTCTCTTTCCTGCAGTGAGGCTGTCAAGGAGGGGAATTCTCAAAGCTGGAACTTAGGGTTTTAAATTTTTTGGGGTAAACGGCGACATTTTCTAGGTAGAGGGGTAACTGGTTTATGAAGTCTTGTAGAGAAAGCACGGGTACAACTGGGACTTTGTTGTAGAATTTGTAGGAGCTGGGCATAAGTGAGAGAACGGCGGGGATGAATTTTGCTTTTTCCCATTGGGTGCATTCTAGGTTTAGTTTAGTGTTGGGCAGTGTATCTGATAGGGCTTTTGTGCGCTGGGTTTGTTCCTCTACGATTTTTCGCAGTGTTGAGGGTGCGATTGCATGTGTCCAGTGTTTGCAGTCGATGCAGACAACTAGGGGTTTGCGGCAGCCGATCACATCTATTTCGTATCGGCGGTTTTCGTGTTTGAATCGTATGTTATTGTAGACTGTGTAGCCGTTGTATTTGAGTGCTGTTGCGGCGATTTCTTCGAATTCTTGCCAGTGTAGCAGGGTGCTTATGTGTTGTATGTCTGCGCCTAAGGTGGCTGCTTTGAGGGTGATTTTTATGCGGCCTTCGCTGTTTGTTTGGACTCTGTTGTTTTCGAGGTAGATGAGGTTTTCGTTTTGTAGTTTTTGTAGCAATTGTATACATATGGTGGCAGGTAGTTTTGATGTTTTATTGATATCTTCGATTAAAGGGAGGTCGAATTTGGTTGATTTTAGCACTGAAATTAACAGATTGCATTCAATACTCATGGGGGGTCTGCTCTTATGTTAGCTGGTTTGCGGCAAGTTGGGTGTGTTTTGTTGAGTAAGCGGGTTGGTGAGGGGTGTGGTATACAAAAGCATCCCCCAAACATAGTTTTCGCCCGATTTTGTTTTTGTTTGTCAAAGGCGGCGCCTGGGGTGATTTACGGGGTCGTGGGAAATAATCTTTCCCTTGATTTTATGGTTGGGGGTTGTAAAATTTCGGCCGCCTATCTATTTTTCGGTAATCGTAGGAGGAATTTGGTTAGACTTATGGGAAAATTGCGCTATTATACACTATTTTAGTTATTTTAGATTTGGTTTTTTAACTGTTTAATGTAAAAAATGTTAATTCGAATTTTTTTCGAAGGTCTTCGAAAATTTAAAACGGAATTTTTTGCTAAATGTTTGATGCTGGTGGCTGATTAAGTGGATGAGTGAGCACTCAGGGGGCTTTGAAGCGGAATCTAGAGGTGTGGCGCTCGGGTACGCATAGATAAGTGGGGCAAGTTGACTGTAAAAAAGTTGCTGAGACAGGATTTTGGGGGAAAAATTATTGTTTTTTGGTTTGAGTTGGTTTGGAGGAGGTTTTGGATGGGGGTTGGGGAGTTTTTTGTGGTGATTGTTGGTTTATGACATGTGTCAAATTTTTAAAGGTGTGAGTGATCTTTGATTTTTTCGCACCAGACCACCAGCCTTGGTAGTGATCAGGTATGATTATATATGCTTCGAAGTTTTTCGAACAAAAGGCTGGTTTGCCAAAGTTTCTCGGCTTGAGTTTTTAAAAAAAAAAGTTTGAGGTAAAAAAAGTGTGTTGGGAGATGCTTTTGTATACAAGCGGGGGATAGGCTTATTTGTCCATGAAGCTAAATGGTAACAGGCGTCAATATGGAAAGCCAAAACAGCTTTATTTCCAGCCGCAAAATGCGAACCTTAGAAGTTAACGCTGAATACTTCGGCTTCAGTCTCCTGCAATTGATGGAGTTGGCAGGAAGAAACGTTTCACAAGAGGTTATCGCGCGATTCCCCAAAGATAAACGGGTTGTAATCGTTTGCGGGCTGGGCGGTAATGGCGGAGACGGTTTTGTAGCAGCCAGGCACCTGTTCGCAGAGGGCTTTGAGGTTTCGGTGCTTTTGGTCGGCAGAGCACGCGATATAACCCATGAGGCAACATTGAAAAATTATATGATCCTGCAACAGGCTATTCAAAAGATTTCTGTGGTTGAAGTTAGCGATAGCGCCGTGATCCCCGTCATAGCGGCTGATATAGTCATCGATGCACTGTTGGGAACCGGAACTAAGGGGAAACTTCGGGCACCCATAATTCAAGTCGTAAACGCCATAAACACCTCAAAAGGCTTTAAACTTGCCATAGATGTCCCAACTGGAATCGACGCTGATACTGGTGAAGTATTGGGAACCGCTGTCCAAGCGGATTTGACGGTTACTTTCCATAAGGCTAAGAAGGGCTTAGAGAAAGCCAAGCGATACACTGGAGAAGTCATAGTTAGCGGTATTGGTTTGCCCTTGGAAATGGAGCAGTTTGCGGGTCCAGGGGATGTACAGTTAGCCGTTAAGCCTCGAAGCATCACAGGCCACAAGGGGGATTTTGGGCGTCTGCTAGTTATCGGCGGAAGTCAAGTTTACTCGGGTGCGCCAGTACTGGTTTCGCTGGCAGCTATGCGCACAGGTGTAGATTTGGTTTATTTAGCTACACCCCAAAAGAACGCCTACACAATCGCCTCACTCTCACCAGACCTAATCACGATTAAACTCCAAGGCGACAACCTAAACCCCGCCAATATTGAAACACTCAAGCCGTTTATAAATATCGTCGATGTAGTGGTATTGGGGCCCGGTATAGGAGTGGACCCTAAAACTCAAGAGTTCGTCAAAGCATGCATTGATGAAGTTGAAGCCGCTGGGAAAACACTATTGCTTGATGCGGACGGGTTGAAGGCGTTTGCCCAATTCAAACGAGCCCTCAAAGTTCCGCTGGTTTTAACGCCTCATGCAGGTGAATATGCCATACTCACAGACAAAGATCTGCCGGAGAATCAAAAAGAACGCGTTGCGGCTATCCAAGAAACAGCTAAAAAACTAAATGCCATCATACTTCTAAAAGGCAATGTTGATATCATCTGCGATTCCAAGTGTTCCAAGCTCAATTTCACAGGTAATGCAGGTATGGCTGTAGGCGGAACCGGGGATGTTTTAGGCGGAATTGTTGCTGGGTTGATGGCTTTGCATGCTGAACCGTTTGAAGCAGCCGTTGCAGGTGCGTTTGTAAATGGTGCCGCAGGGGATTTTGTTGCTTCAGAACTTGGTTATCACATGGTTGCCACCGACATTATTGATTGGATTCCCCGAGTCTTTGAAGCCCCGATGGATCATTTGAAGGTGAAAAAGCACAATGGACCCTAAAGTCCAATCTCAAATACAACCGGCTTTTCCTGTTAGGATAACCATTTATCATGCGGCTCAAGACGACCCCAAAAAGAACACGGCACTCCGCCTAAACCGTAGAGGATTCGCCCGTATAGTTACCAAAATCAAATTTCTGCCTAAACGCGCAATCACACTTAATCCGTTTAGTGAAATTGCTCTCTCTCCTGCAGATCGGGAACGGGTTGAACAATTTGGGGTTGTTGCCTTGGACTGTAGTTGGGAACATGCCCAAAAAGTCATGGGTGAACATGTTAGAGGCACAAGCCGTTGTCTGCCAATTCTTATTGCAGGCAACCCCGTTAATTTTGGAAAACTAACCAAGCTGACAACCGCAGAGGCTATTGCAACTGCACTCTACATTACGGGTTTTCAGCAGGAGGCAAAACGTCTGCTTGAGATTTTTCCGTGGGGACATACTTGTTTTGAGTTAAACCAAGCGTTGCTGGATAAATATGTGACCGCCAAGGACAGCACCGATATAGTTGAAATGCAAAAGAATGTGCTAAAAGCTCAGAAGCGTGAACCTGCAAAGGGTGTTTTTGAGTGATACAAGATGACCTACATCTCTGATTTTTTAGTGTTCCTCATGTCGGTGCTTTTGATTTCACTCTCAGGGGTGCTTATGCCCGGTCCACTCTTTGCGGTTACCATTAAAAAAGCAGCTCAAAGCAAGGTTTCGGGGGCCCTCATCGCCATTGGACATGGTGTTGTCGAGTTTCCTTTGATGATTTTGATTTTTGTGGTACTTAGCCAATTCACTATTCCAATTATGATACAGGTTGCAGTGGGCTTGGTGGGCGGTGGATTAATGGTTTTTATGGGAGTACAGGCTTTCCGAGGCAGCAGGCATAAACAGCAGGAAACCCAAACCCGCCCGCTTAGGGATTCAGTGTTTGCAGGCATCTACACTACGGCGGCTAATGCAGGGTTTATTTTGTGGTGGCTCACCATCGGGACAGCCCTTATCCTCAATGCTAAATTGTTTGGGCTACTGGGTTTCTCTATTTTTGTGGGGGTGCATTGGCTTGTTGATTTTGTGTGGTATACAGCGATTGCTTTTCTGATTTTCAAGTCTCAGCGTTTTTGGAATGACCAGATACGTTTGGGGATTACGTTTTTTTGCGCAACAGTGTTTATCGTTTTTGGTTTCTACTTTATGAGCTCAGCGTTATGGATACTACTTACATAGGATACACTCTGCCGCTTAACACCTACACGGTGCTGAAGCGGTGTTTTTTGGGAACTCGTCTATTGATAGAATATTTACAGGCTAATCGTGTGCTCCCATTGATGATTTCTGATGTTTTGCATTGTTTGTTAGGCAGTATTTTGTAGCTGTAGAATTGGTTGCCGAATTATCGGTTAAATTAAATAGGTTGTTGGATACATGGTGATTATGGAATTTAAAGCTGGAAACGTAACAGTGCAGTTAATCAAAGGCGACCTCACCGATCAAGAAGTGGATGCAATTGTAAATGCCGCAAATTCGTCGCTTCTGGGGGGAGGTGGTGTGGATGGAGCGATCCATAGTAGAGGCGGCCCCAAAATTCTAGAAGAATGCAAGCAGATAAGGGAAAAGGAATGGCCGGATGGTTTGCTCACGGGAAATGCAGTAATAACCACCGGCGGAAATCTCAAAGCCAAACATGTAATTCATACAGTAGGGCCTATCTGGCATGGCGGCCTTCATGAGGAGGCTAAACTGTTGAGACGAGCGTATTGGAATAGCCTCAAACTCGCCGCCGCCAACGGACTTAAAACTGTGGCATTTCCGTCCATTAGTACTGGAGCTTATGGTTATCCCACAGAAGAAGCCAGCAGGATTGCAGTTGAAGCTGTGAGAGATTTTTTGATCAAAGAGAATACGTTGGAACGGGTAATGTTTGTTTTGTTCTCTGAGAGGGACTTTGGGATATACTTTAGAACCGCACAAAACATATTGGGTAGTACGGCTTGACAGCGCAGTATATTTGTGTTAAACTGCACAATTAATATCAGGCGGGTTAGGATTAAAAGAGTCAGTTAAATTAACAAGACCCCTGTACTCTAAGTACATAGAAAAAATGATGCAACCTGAAAAATTATAAAAGCCTTTGGCGGAATGTTTGGGAAATATCTCATGCTTTAGGTAAAAAATAGATGTTGTTTTATAGGTTAGGGTTGGTTTGCGGGGTTAAAGAGGCCTGTTTTGTTCTTTTTCTGGGCGGCGGATAGTTTTCTTGTGCTTGAACATAAGGGCTATGCTTAGGATTTCTATGGCAAGGATGGCAACATTTAGGAGGGTCCATCGGTCCACCCAACCCATCGAAAGACTCATATCCTCAGTGAACAAAAACACAATAACGCCCAAAACACCCAAAACAAAAGCGATAGCTAACCAAAGAGACCTACATCGTCGCTCTTGACGACCAAATTGTTTAGTCTGTTCTACCCCCGACGGATCCATAGTATGCTTTTGCTTTCCTTTTTGTTTCTTCCGCTTTAGTAGTGTGTATGCAGAGGTTGTAGCGGCTAGTATGATGCCCAGTATGCTTAGTATCAAATTTACAAACGCCCAAGAAGACACCTCTGTTGGAGGCTCC
>JAIRTW010000057.1 GCA_031254875.1 Candidatus Bathycorpusculum termitum | reverse complement strand
AAAGCAACCAACCAAAAAGCAACCAACCAAAAAGCAACCAACCAAAAAGCAACCAACCAAAAAGCAACCAACCAAAAAGCAACCAACCAAAAAGCAACCAACCAAAAAGCAACCAACCCACAAATTTTACGACTAAAGGTGTACCCACTCAACAACCTAAACCATTTTATTACAAGTTTGTTGGAGGCATAAAAAAATTGTGTGAAGCGGAGTATTGTACTGAATGCAGCAGTGACAGCATTTTGCATGATGACGTGAGTGGCGAGACGGTGTGTATGGATTGTGGGTTAGTGCTAGAGACGGGTGAGTTTACACCACCCGCCGATCGTGTCCCTAAAAATGATCCTATCAACCCTATAGTATATACGAGTGGGTCGGTAGGTACAGAAATTGAATCCTTCCAGCGCCTTGAGATAAGCATAGCCAAAGACATCAAATGGCTAGTACCAATATTGGCCCTTCCCAGTAATGTGACCAAAAACGCAACCAATTATGTACGCAAATTACGATATGTTATGAAACGCCAAAACCCAAACAAAATCCGCTTCACCAAAACCGAACTAACCGCCCTATCTCTATGGGTCACCCTCAAACAGATGAATCATCCTCTAAGCTATGATGAATTTTCCCAAAAAATAGCGCCCCACTTGGGCGTTGTGAATTTGATGAAAGCTGAAAAACGCGCCAGCTACTTTGTAAAAAACCAAACCCGCGTCCCCGACGTAGAACTTGTGACCGCCCACATCCACAAAATAGTTGCTATGCTTGAGCGTGAACGTTTCATTACCAGTCTCTACGCAAACACCCTTAACACATACGCTAAACAAATGATTCACACCAATCAAGGAATTGTAACCTGCCGCAGAGCAAAATTAGTTGCCTCCTCTGCGGTATTGGCTTCTGATGGACTGCTTGCAGAACGCCTGCGTCTGTTGTCGTTTGCTCAGTGGGTAAATGTTGGGACCGCGAAATTGTCTTCGTTGGCTGCCGTTTTGAAGCGCTCTGCACCGCCCGTACCTCCGCAATGTGCGGCTATTATGTTGCGGGAATATTTTTTTCAGGAGTTGAGCTTAAATGAAGCTTAAACTTGACCAGATTCGGGCTAATTCTTGGAACTGCAATTTCATGGATGCGCAGGAACGCGAATCACTTAAGCAACATATGCTTGAAGCTGGCCCAGAGAAAGCCCTACCCGTTGTAGTCAGATTGATGTCTGATGGGGGGTATGAGTTGGTTGATGGGGAGCATCGCTGGATCATTGCTGGGGAGCTTGGCTGGGAAACTATGGAGGTCGTTGTACGTGAAGCCGATGATCTGCAAGCTCGAGTGTTCTGTGTTAGTTATAACAAGTTGCGGGGGCGCTTTAACTGGCTAAAACTCTATGATGTGCTAAAGAAGGATTTAGATGAGGGAGTGAATTTGGAGGAGGCCTACAAAGGCGTACTGACAGCTAAAGAGCTTAAATGGTTACTCGCCCTGGGTAACTTGATTCCCCCAGCACGCTTAACCCTCGAAGACTCCTTAAAGAAATACCCTGAATTTACTTTAGAACAACTGTATCTTATCTCAAAATTCCCCGCAAATCAACAAGAAAGCCTCTCCGAAACCTACAAAAACCCCTTAGCCACCCACCTCCTCTCACGACTCCTAAGCACTTTTCCACAAAAACCCCCACCCCCACCCTCATCGCCTAAGGATTTTAGGCCTTATGCGCCTGATGGGATACAACAAAATCAAGCGCACTATTTGCCTGAAAAAACCGGGCACTCAAATTCAAACATCGCTAATCAGGACTCAAGTGCCCCTATGGAACAAACAAAAGAAGTAGCAGATGATGATGTATTGTTAAACTCTTCGCGATCCAGCTTTTCGGGGTTTGAATCTGAAGGGATGGTTTCGCAAGTGGATGCTTCAGATAAAGGTCGAGTATATAGGGGTGTTCGAAGGGGTCAGTATGCTTTGTTGTTATCTGTTGGTTTTACTTGTGATTGTGGGCGTCTGCATCAGGCGAATTTTAAGAAATTAACCATTGTTGTGCAGAAGGAGAATCTGCTGTTTGAGCATGTGGATTTTTTGGTGCATACGTTTTTGGTGCACTGTGATAATTGCGATAACGACCATGAAGTCACGGTAAACAACCTCGAAGCTGAGACGGGGGTGGTGTCGATTTTTTGTTGTCGTTGTAGTCCAAATAGGCGGGGTTTGTTAGATGTCAACACTTTGGAAGTTACTTGGTTTTAGGTTGGGGAAGCGAGAAAAGAGTATTTTGTTGTTGATGCGGGCGGGTGATGCTCTTAGGGGTAAGTCGGTTCCTGTTTGGGTGGATATTTGTCGTGTGTTTGAGATAGAGTTTGGGTCTTTGTCAAAGAAGCATCAGCCCGAAGAGTTTTGTGAGGAGAATAAGTATAAGTGCGCTCTTTCTCGTCTTGTTAGGGTGTGTCTCATTAAGCCTGATGTGAAGGTGCGCGAGGATTTTTCGTTGTTAGATCCGAGGGGTCATGGGTATGATTATTATCGTTTGACCGAGTTGGGGTGTTTGGTTGTTGAAGCGTTGTGGCTGCGGGAGTGTCAGCGGGTGTTGTTGTTGAGGGCTAAGGAGGATTTGGAGAAGGTGCTTTGTCAGTTTCGGGGTTTGGGGTGTGTTGAGGTTACCCTTGATCAGCTTTTGGAGGGGTTGTGGGAGTTGTCGGGTGAGGGATTTGGTGACAGGATAGAGTTTGATAGGTTTTGGAGTAACACAAAGATTGGCGTAATGTTGCAAAATTGTGGCGGGGTTGAGCGGTCACGGGTTAGCAGAAGAAATAGGCGTCGAAAATACCGTTTAACATAGGGATGGTTTGGGTGGCGTATTTTGGTCTATTTATTTTGACTAAAACTGATACTCGTTAAGTGTAGGCACGCTGTTGCGTTTGTTTTGCGCAGTGGTTTGTGGTTAGCTAAATTTAGTAATCTAAACGAAGGGCTATTTTTTGAAAAAGAATAAAAGTGTCAATAACTTGTGTGGTTTGTATAGAGCAGGCATGTTAACGTGCCAGAAAACTAAATATGGCCTTAACCCCTGTCCACATATCTGGGTGTGCGTTAGAAAAGTTTATCATAGCCGTAAGTAGATTTGTACCTGCTACCCCAGCATTCACAAAGGGTATATAGCGTGTAATAAGGTCTATGAATTTCTTTTTACCCTCCTGAGAGGTTTGTGTGCGTATTATTTCTCTTATATCGTCTATTTCTTTTTCTGTTAGTTCTATTTTTTCTTTTTCTGCTACCGGGTTCTCAGAAGATTTATTTTGTGTCGCTAAAAACTGGTTAAGAAAATCTTGCAATTCACTATATTGACTATCAATCATATTTTGGTTTCCAACATTAGTCTTTGCATTAGGTGAGTTCCGAACTTCCGTGTGAGGTGCATAATAATAATTATGTGTATCGCCTTTCGTGTTTTGTCCCTTTTCATTGTGTGGAGGAGTCCAATCTTTTAATATTTCTGTGACTGAAGGGCCATGTTGAATGCCTTGTAGTGGAATTTTTTCAATGCGGTACTCTGAGAATGTATGTAAATCTTCATTAGAGTATTGTTTTGTGCGTTTGTTTCCATTTTTATCTTTTGTATGAAAAACATGCCAGAGTTCATAGTTTTTTATGCCTTTACTCTCATGTATGTCCTCCATTCTGTTTTGAATCCAGGTTTGTACATCCTGCAGTTCTTTAGCACTGTTACCTTGTAGATAAAATGCAAGGTCGTCTCTTTCTTCCATCATGACAACACATGCACCCTCGCCTTTGTGTTTCCAATATACACCATTACGATAAGCGTTTATTTTGTTGTTGACGCTATAGAGTTTAACCATAAAAGTCTGTTTGACGATGGGGTGCAAAAAGGGGTAACGGAAACGAAACTCTCGGTTGTTCATAACCTTGCCAGGTTGACGGTCATCTGTTATAATCTGTTCAATATACTCGTGACTTTGTGGGAAATTGGATGGTTCGTTTTGTAGAAGGGCTGGAATAAAAAATTGGCCTGGCGGACAATTATCCGATGGGGGGACTTCAAAAGCGAGGTTTTCGTATTTGAGCATTGTCAAAATGGCGGTGGCTTCGTCTTTGCTGTATTGTTTTTCCATGTGGTGGTAGATGTTGCTTGTTTTGTAAAATCCTCCGTGGGGTAGTTTAAAAAGGTAATTAATGCCCTCAGTTACCCATTTTGGGTTCATTATACAGTCTATGGGGGGACACGAGTCTTCGTTTTTGTAGGAAGAAATTTCGCCGCGATTCTTACAGAGTGTGCGGACAGTTTCTCTAACGTCTTGTGGAAGTTTATGCTTATCACATATTTCATTATATTTACGTATATCAATGTATTTTTCTTTCGTTAAAACTGTTGATAGATCATTTTTTACTGCAAGCCAACGCGGTTTCCAAGATACTTGTAGGCCGTATTCTTTTGTGAGTAGAACGGTTTCGATTTCTTTAAAAAGTTTATCCACATGTGTTTTACGATTTTCTACACAGCTGAACTTTATTATTCCGTGATGAACATCTAAATACATACGTTTGTCTAAGTAGAGCGGGCGGTTTAGGTCGGCGCGTTCGTTTTCGTCAATTTTGTTAATTATTATAATGATGGGGGATGTTGGCGCGAAGGTGTTGATGTAATGTATGTATGGGTCTGGTCGGTTTTCAGTGCGTCCATCGGCTACTACTATGTACAGTGTTTGTTCTGTCATGAATAGTGTTTGGGCGGCGGCATATGCTTCTTGGCCGCCAAAATCCCACATCCGAAGCACCCACTCTACCCCTTGGAAAGTATGTTTTATCTCCCTCAGTTCAATGCCCACTGTGGATGGTTCTTTATCATTATGTTCATAATCGTTATCTTCTAACGCTTTGGATATACAGGATTTGCCTGAACTTCCCGCACCAATAATCATCACCTTAAGCTCCGCAAGAGACAAATCCTTTTGATCACCCTCAGCATAATGTTGTTCAATAGCGGCCCAGCCTAGAGTAACAACTTCCTTAGGAACATCAGCAATAATTACGTTATATGTTGGCACATGTATTTTTTGCAAAAAAGGCAGAAGTGATGGAGGAAGCGTTTGAAAATTATTTCTTCCTATGTTTAGGGTTCGTAGGTTGGTGAGTTTTTGTATCCCGTCGGGTAAAGCCCCAAGATTATTCCCGTCTATGTTTAGGGTTTGTAGGTTGGTGAGTTTTTGTATCCAGTCGGGTAAAGCCCCAAGATTATTGTAGCTTGTGTTTAGGGTTTGTAGGTTGGTGAGTTTTTGTATCCAGTCGGGTAAAGACCCAAGCCTATTCCCGGCTATGTTTAGGGTTTGTAGGTTGGTGAGTTTTTGTAATTCGTTTGGTAAATTTTCTAAATTATTGTAACTTAGGTCTAGATATTTGAGTTGTATGAAGTTGGATATTGCATTTAACATGGCGGCTATTTGTGTTTCATTATCCAGTTTGACGGCCCATAATTCACCCTGATCATTGACTACGAGGGTTGTTTGAGAAAAATCGTTATGTATTTTTTCAAATTCCGTTTCATTTTTGATAATTTCTTTAAAAGTTATATTGTTAACTGTTAGCAGTTCTTTTAGCTGGTCTACGTTAGTCATGTCTACAACCTTTTGTTATCTAACACACGATTTTCTGTAATGTTATTTAAGCATCTATAGTATAGCTCTTTCTACAAATGCAATAGCAGATGGAAAGGTACCTTTAGGTTTGATTATATCGTTTTAGTGTAGACATTTGAGAGTTTATGCTGGTGATACTTGTGTTGGTGTGGTGGCCATAGTTTTGGCATAACGACACAGTCTGTGTGTCGTTTTGGTGAAACTGTGGCTCCCGTTGGCTGTTTACGGTTGTGTTTGGTGTTTGTTAGGGCTGCTTGGAGGTGGCCTATGGCGGATATGCCAAAACTTGCCATGATACAAGCAATTAGTTGATTTGGTGCATTTGGAGATATGTATGTGTGCAGGGTTTGTAGGGGTAGAGCGGCAAAGAATAGCAGCAGAGGAATTTCAATTGTTAGGGGGAAGAGTAGAGTAGCCTTTTTGAAGCCAACCTTTTCTGTAATCCCTACAAAGAGTTTATTTCTTTCATTATTTTGAAATTGGCTGGGATTTTCAAGATAAAACTGGTAGGTTGAATATACATCAAAACTTAAGCAACAAATCCACAACACAAGAAATAGTGGATAGACTTGTGGGAAAAGGCTTGATAAAAAAAGAAAGGTGGGGATAGCTACTATTAGTGATAGCAGTTCTTTGAGGGACATTTGGTTAGTTAACAGTGATGGATTTTGCTTTTGGATTTGTGCGGCTTAGCTGTATTCCACCATAAATTAATCCCGCTATGACAACGACAACGCCTATGTACATGAGTAGTTGAAGAAGATTATCAACGGCGGAGATCAATTCGGCAGGCAGACCGGCTTGCATCGTTACTACATTCCAACCCGTCACCCAAAACGCAACGGGCTTCGCTACAGCCATAAGCACCCCTGCAATAACACAGCCGACGAGGACTTTTTGTGCCCTTGCTTGTTCTTCAGGGCCTTCAGATCGAACAAGCGGTAGAGCGCGGTAGGTAATCAAAGCTGTAGTAATCAGCACCATAAGTGAGGACAGTATGTTTGTGTTCACGTTAGAAAGGGATGTAATTAGTGTTTCAGGCGTCATTTTTAGTTCTCCTCGCTTTTTTGTTTAGAAGTTGTTTCGGTTGTTGAGGGCGTTTTGTGTTGGGCTTTGTTTTTGTGTTGGGCTTTGTTTTTGTGTTTGTTGATAAAGTTTGAAATTTTTGCTAAGGGTTTAGAGTTAACGAGTTTTTTACGTGTTTTTTGCATATAGAAACCTGAAAATAGAGACCCAGAAATTTTTAAAACTAACAACCGTGTACAAGCGAGCTAAGGCGGGCTTATTTTACCGGGTCTGGAGGTGTTTTGGATGGGGTAAAATTTTTGGGTTCTTATCGGTTTTGGAACCAAGAGTCTATGTTTGTGGGGGCGGGTTCCATTTTTTGACTGCGATTTCGATGATTTGGTTGGTAAAGGTGCGTAAGTATTTGGCGGCGTGCTCGGCCCAATAGGACTGCTGTTTTTTAGAGTTATGTGCAGATTTCCTTCAATGTCTAAATCCACAGCAATTATTTTTCCAATTATTTTGACTGTTACATCTGACATGTTTATCATAAAATAGATTTTTTCTAATTTTAAAGACGCGTATTTGTCGATTTAAATTAAGTCGCATATCTATTTTTGTGACTGCTATGTTTAGGTTAGGGCTTTCGGAAATCTTTGCTTGTAGATTGGATAGTGAGGCGTATAGTTTTTTGCCTCAGTATTTGAATATGGTTGAATGGTGGCTGGTTCGTGGACGCGAGTTTGCTCAAAGGGTTAGGGAGTTTAATGTGTTTAGGAACCAGTTGTATAGTGAGTGGGCAATGGATTGGAAGGGTTATAATAGTCAACATGCACAGACCAGTTGTTTATTTGCTCTTCGGGCACTAAATGCAAATGTACAAAGTAAGCAAGAATTGAAGAGTAGTTTTGCGGTTGTTAGTCCGGTGTCAGTAAAAATTGAGGGTAAAAAGTTTATTTTTGTAACCAAACACGCCAAAAAGGCGCATGTGGAGCTGTTGCCCAAGACTTCTGTGCAGTGTGTTCTTTTGGAGCAAGCTCAAAATCAGCATTGGAAAATTGGTCAGGTATTTTTAACTCCAAAATGGTGTGCGGTGCCCTTTTCAAAGGATTTAGATTTAACCCAAGAAAGAGATCCTGCCTTACAAGAGTTTCTAAAGCATAGTCTTTGAGGGTTGATGTGGTGGTTGTTGTAAGTTTGTGTGTGTATTGTTTTGGTGAAGCACTATGGGTTTAAATTCGTTTAACAAGTTAACAAATTTCAAGGTACGTGTCATTACTGCACAGTTAATTATACATGAAGGTGTGCACTTTGTTTAAAAACCAAACTAAGCGTGTTTGTTGTTGGAGGTTGTTGTAGACATGATCGCAACAACTGTTTCTGAGCAAAAAGACACAACATCTGATGAGTGGGCCTTTAAGGTATGGTCTGATAGCAGGGACTGGTGTTGTCATTGCAGTAAAGAGAAAAACAAGCTCTTGTTTGATGATCAAACAAAAACCTCCCAATGTACAAAGTGTGGACATGTTGAAACATATGCTGAGGCAGATTGGAATTTTCTTCAAGCAAAACGATATGTAGCAACCAAATACATGCCAGGCAAATACTTGTTTAGTGAGCTTTCTAAAGAGGTGCTTTTCCAGAAATATCTCCGTGAACTCAACCACAACGATTGGTCTTCATGGCTTATACATGATTATGTGCTTGCTAAAATGAGGGCTGATAAAGCAGTTCAGGTTAAGCTGTTGGAAACTGCCAAGTTGATTGTTGAAAAAATGAACTATGATTCGACGCCTTGGAAAACTCTGTTTGAGAAAATGGATGCTCCTAACCCTGAAATATTTTACCAAGTGCCCCAGATTCTATACGAGTTTGCCCAAAGAAAACTACAAGAAACAACCGCAAAAGAAGACCTCAACGCCATCATGCGCGGTTACCTAACGACCCTAACAAGCGTATATAGCTATAGTCGATGGAAAGGCGATAGAGTTACCTGTTGGGTAGTTAGTGAAATTATAAAGTTATGTGATATCGAAAGTGAATCTATAGAATTCTATACCGAACTCTTTGGATGCGACCCCTTATTAGAAGGTTTTCAAGAAGACCTCATGGCAGATAAAAAACGTGAAATTAACATAAACGAATCCTATATCCAATGGCAGCTCAACCTTGCCGATACATATTTACAACAATCATGCGCTCTTGTAGCTGTTCAAGCGGCCTATGAAGCCTTAACAGCTAAACTCGGTATCCACGCTTTATGGCCGCCAACAAAAGTACTCCCATTCGACGTAAATACTGTTAAAAAAGTCTGTAAAATAGTCAACGACCCCGAACTCTTCCGACACTACGACTTAGCCACTGATCTAAACTCAATTGATGCTGTAAAGGCTTGTTATTATGCAAGGAACTTTATCAAAAAAGTAAAAGAAATATTGCCAAATATCGCTCCGATTGAACAGGAAATATCCAAACAATCAGCCTATATCACCTGAGCGGCGTTTACCACGGTGTTTCTCCTTCATATGCCCTTTTTTGCATGTCCATTAAATCCATAAGTTTAGTCTTTGACATAGTTTGAATAAACTGTGGTGAGGTGTTTCTAACTGAAGTAGGCGTGTTATTTGTGGTGTAGTTTGGTTTAATTTTGGACATGTTTTCTATTATTGTGGTTTCTTTGTGGCTTATGTTTAAGGTGTTTGCTAGCCAGGCACTGGTTTTCTGGGATTCCAGGTCCTTTACTGCTCCGGATGTAAAGTTTTCGTCATTCATCAACCCAGTGAATTGTTTCTTTCCCTCTCCCAAGGTATAATGAGCCATGTTGTTGGCTAACGTTGGATTTCGCTTAACGACTATATCTCGAACTTTTGCCATAGCATAACCGTAGCTTTTCTGTTCTTTTGCCGTCATTTTTACACCTGAAACTTGAGAAAATTGCTTTCCTAAACTATCGGGCGTGGCTTTACGAAATTCACTTTCTGCTAAATGGCTGACTTTTTGAGGGTTTTTTGGAGTGCCTAGTTGTTTTACTGCTGTGAAGATTTTTGCGTTTGCAATGGCTCCTTTCTCTGTTACGGTGCTGGTGTTGAATGTATCGAGAGCGAATCTTGGCGAGTTGTCTAGGGCTTCGAGGTTGGGGGTGTGTATGCCTTTTTGAATCGCAGTAACAGTTTCTCTGTTTGTTCCCACTTCATCACGTGCATTTTGATAGAAAACTGTTCGTCCTTCTTCTGGAAGACATCCCTGATTTTGGGCGCGTTGCCAATTGCTAAACGCCACCTCGGAGGGTAGGGACTGTAAATGGCGCTTAATTTCAAATCCTGCCGCTCTTGGATCCTTAATGTTTTCGGCCAATTCAGGATAGTTATTTGCAACATAGCCGCTATAGATTTCTTCGGCTGATTTTTTGTTAAGTTCATTCATGAAGAGCTCGCTTGCTTCGGCGGTAGCGGTAGGCAGGATGTCGCCTGTAGAGTTCTTGTATAGGGCTGCACTAAGCATAGATCCGGCTCGGTTGTTGAGGAATTCTTGGGTGGGTCTTTTTTGCATATTTATTGAGCGGCCAACTGTTAGGCCCATGCCACGCATACCCCCGCCTATGGAGCCCATGCCAAATCTGCCCCCACTAACTATGCCGCCGCCCCCGCCAGATAGAAAACCAGTTACTGCCCCCGGCACAGCACCTGACACAAACCCCTCACCCGCTTGACTAAGCATCTCTGTTTTAGTGAGGCCTTTGCCTGTTAAACTGCCCAGCCTGCTCGCCATGCCTGCACCCCCACCCAGAATTGCTCCACCCGCCATACCCATGGCCGCACCTGTTGCAGTAGTGACTGCGCCGCCAACGAGGTTTGCCGCAGCCATACCCAACGCACCAAACTTACCCACAAACACAGTTGACATGTATGCCGCGGCAAAAAGCGTGATGATTGCTATCAAAATCTGGGTGAGCGGGCTTAGACTGGTTGTTATGAGTATCTGATAGCCAAATAAAAGGACTATGGAGGCCATAATGCTTGCAAACATGAACCCTATAAGATCTTGTAGCAAAGTATCTGCAAAATGCTTGGTTGGGGGAATTAGTCTTAGGACAAGGATTAGGGGTAGAACTGCGGCTAAAACGCCCACAAAGAATAATCGAGTTATACCCATCACTAATGTTAGCATGAGTAAAGATGCGACTAACATGATGAGGATACCGCTAAAGAAAAACCCGGTAAAGGGATCAAGGTTGGGCAGGGGGATGGTTCCTATCCCACCGGTTCCGTAGCCGACTATGATATCTATAACGTTGCCAGATGAGATCAAAAGACCCGACCCCCCAACATCTGGCCAGCCTATGAAGAGGTTTATTGCACCCGCAGCTGCGTTGTAAATGGGTTGGCAGGCGAAAATGAGAATCAAAGTAAAGACGCTGTTCATTATAATGTTTGATGCGGTGCCCTCATTCATTATTCGGAAATTTTCAAGTACGTAGCAAATGGCGGCTATGATTAGTACGACTGCAAACATTGCAAGGGCGATTGTGCGCATAATGCCAAACACATACGTCATAGGCACGCCTAGTTGCTGTCCAATAGTTCCACCGTTGCTACTTGGTGTAGTTATCAATGGTAGCTCTAAAAGATAAGAGAAAATTCCTTCTGGTCCACCAA
This sequence comes from Candidatus Bathycorpusculum termitum, assembly GCA_031254875.1. Taxonomy (GTDB): domain Archaea; phylum Thermoproteota; class Bathyarchaeia; order Bathyarchaeales; family Bathycorpusculaceae; genus Bathycorpusculum; species Bathycorpusculum termitum. The sequence goes on along the minus strand of JAIRTW010000057.1, from coordinate 13,949 downwards.
TTATCACATTGAACAAGGTTGACATAATTACGGGGGTTGCAAGGTAAATGACGAGCATGGTGATGGTGAAAAAAGCTATTAGAATTCCTGCGTCTACCCCCAGAATGGCTCGTTTAGACTTTAATTTACCGACTGTTTCTTGGATTTTTCTTTTGACGTGTTCATGCCAGAGCGCTAACTTCAACTAAGGGTACACCATAAAAAAAGAACCAGACACTTTAAAAACCAACACAAATTCGTCACCCATTTGTCAAAGTTTATATTTTACCCAACCAATTGGGTAATACTGTTGGTAGTGTACTAATGTCAGAGGCTACATATCACGAAAACAAGATTTACCTCCCTAAAAAAGTACGAGAAACCCTCAGACTAGTTGACGGTGACGTGCTACACATAGAAGTGGTAGAAAGAGGCACCGCCAAACTATGCGTTGTCCGCAGAAACAGCGCAACTAAAGGCGTACTTGAAAAACTAGCCAATCCACCCGATATGGGCAAAATTAACGGTAAATTATCCAGAGACGAAATTTATGAAGATATTACTTGACACAAACATCTGGGTACACGCTTACAACAAATCCTCCCCTAACCAAAAACCAGCCGCTACCATCATAAAAAAAGCAATACAAGGCGAAATAGATGCCTGCCTCACATCTCAAGTACTCTATGAATTGTTTGCAGTCATCACTAACCCAAAAAGAGTTGAAAACCCCCTACCCACCAAAGAAGCCGCAGAGTTATGCATTGATCTTTGGGAATGTAACGAAATTGAAAAGATAAACCCCTCAGGCGTTGCTCCTCTTGAGGTTTTCAAGTTGGCGCAATCTCTTAAGCTGTGTAGAGCGGAGGTTTTTGATTGTAATTTAGCAGTTACTGCAAAAGAAAACAGTGTTGATGCTATCTATACTGAGAACGTTGCTGACTTTAAGCACTATTCTTTTGTTAAAACTGTGAACCCCTTTGAAAAATAAGTCAGGTTTTGAGAATAATCATCAAATGACCCCTCTTGCAAATCATTGATCTACGGTGTTTAAGTTAGTGTCGTTTCTATGATAGTGACAGCGAATTTTCTGGGGTCAGGAAAATCGGGAGTGTTTATGTGGCAACAAAAATGGTTATTTTTGTATAGTTTTTATGTAGTATGTTATGAGACTTACAATTATAGCAATGGTTATGAGGGTTATGAGGTATAGTGTTGCTTGGTTTAGGGGTATGTTCCAGCTTGGTGTTGTGTAGGGTTGAACTGTTATGATTTGGTGGAATGTGGTGCCCCAAACATTTGTGGCTTCCACATAAAGCAATGCTTCACTAGAGCTTGTTAGGGCTATTGTTGTTTGGTCTTTTTGTATGGGGATTTGTGTTTGTCCGCTAAAGCCTAAAATGTCTTCCAATATTGCGCTATATCCTTGATAGTATTGGTAGAATTGTTCGTGACTAGGGGGCATTTGGACTTGTTCTTGGGGTAGGGTTAGTTCAAGGGTTTTAAGCCATTTTAGGTCTAATTGGTTTTTTTGGAGTGTGTTCCAGTTTTCATTGGGTAGGTTTGTTATTTGGTAGACTGTTATGTTGGTTAGTCCTCCTAGTTCTGTTGGTGCATCTATGTTTAGTATGGTGTTTTGGGGTGAATCTGATAGTGTTGTTATTTGTAGGGGTGAGTTGGGGTTGAAGTTTAGGGGCAGGTTGTAGGTGTTGTTGTTTTGAAAGTTTATTTGTATTGTTTTTTGCAGGGTGACTTTTTGTTGGTTGCCTGCTTGTACGTTGAGGTTGTAGTATAGGGGGCTGGTGCGTTTCAAATATGTCTCGATAGAGCCTGTGCCTGTAACCCTTTGGATCCCAGAATCATACAGATCTTCTGTGGCCATTTGTAGGGCTGTTGGGTCGGTGGTTTGTTCTTCGAGGGTTGAACGCAGGATATCGGTGGTGGTGATGTTTAGTGCAGACTCAAAGGTGGCATCAATGGCGACTGTGTTATCTATGGTCCAGTTTTGTAGGGTTGGGCTCCATTTGTACGCTGTTGCGTTGATTTGTTTGCTGAAGAATTCGTACTCACAGGTAAAATTTGCCTCAAAATACCGTGGTACACCAAAGAGGTCACAGCCAACCGTCAGATTGTAGTGGAGGTTGCTTGTGAAGTTTTGGGTGGTTATTTCTTTGGTAACTGTTGGGTTTAGTTGGTATTGGAGTTTTGCGTAGCGATTCTGCTCAGTAAAATATAGGGGTTCATCTGTTAGGCAGTTTAAGGTTTGGTTTTTATCTACGCTGGTTTCTTTGGCAAGTGAAGCGATGTTTTTGTTGTGCGCATAAATTGCTGTAACCGTGTTACCAAAGGGTGTAGTGGTTAGGTTGCCGTTTAGGGCGTTAATTTGTTCGATTAACTGATTTTGCAGATCCTCTTGGCTTACGGACTGATTGCCCTGTTGGGTGTTTGGGTTGATTTGAGGGGGGAAAACAATGCTGGCTTGCCACTCAAACCACTCAGCCTCACTTACAGGTAATGCTTGAGTCCAAGTATAAGTATGGTTGGTGTTGGTTTCCCAAAAAAACGACAACGGCAACTCATCATTAGCAAAACTTTTCCCATCAACCATTAAGGCTGGTTGGCTAATTTTAGCGTCTACACCTTGGCGTAGAAATTGAGTATTTGAAGTTTGATTAAGAAAACTGCTTACAGTGAGGTTGGGGGTTAGGGTTTGTTGCATATTATCTAATTCGGGAATTTTTTGTGCATAACCCTCCCAATCATAGTCATCGATAACTGCTCTTTGTCTAAGATTACCGTCTGGACCATTCCCCTCGTACCGTAGGATCAACGCAAAAGGCTGCTCAAAACTAGACCTACAGCTGCTGCTGTCTGTAGATGGAATTGTGTAGGCAAGGGTTAAGGTAAAGTGGGGGTCATAAGCTACAATTTGAATGGTGACTGTCGCTGTTGCCGCATATGTCACAGTTTCATTACCCGCGGTACGACTGCCATAGGCAGTTACGTGTATAGTGTATGTTCCAGCAGATGCTAAAGACATGATCTCAAAAGAACACGCACCAATTTGGGAGACAAGATCTGTGTTATCAAACAGGTTAAAGATAGCCCGATCATAGCTAATGTCTAGCCCTTCAAACTCGATATCTCTTGCTAATTTAGTACTGTAGGTTATCTCGAAGCGGTCGCAGGGATAAAAGGTATCATCTTCATTCACAGCCGGTCGGCCATATTTATCCAAAAGAGCACTAACAGTCAAATTAACCTCAATTTCACCCTGTGCCACATTCTGAGCCGATAAGGCAGAGAAAAAAGGCAACACAAAACTAACGGTTAAAAGAACCAATAAAAAAGCTACCCCTTTAGAGTTCAGTTTATGTCTCCATCGACCACTTTTACTGATTAACATCTGATGGTTTTTACTGAGTATTTTCTTTAGCTGCAAGTATTAACCGCCTTACTGTTTCAGGGTTTTTTATACCTGTGAAGACAAGATTGTTACAAGAGATACAACCACTGTGAATAGTCACTGTGGCAAAATGAAAAAGTCTGCCAAAAAAACCATAGGCAACCGTAACGTTTGTAATTTTACTAAACGCCAAAACCTCCATACGGTAAGGCAGATAACGTTGCTCTCTACAAACCCCAAACTTTGAAACCCTATAACAAGTTGATTTTGCCCTCTTTAGCGTAACCCCTATTATCAATATCGCTACGGTTAACTCAAGAAAGGGCACAAAGAAAAAATTTGTCTCAATAACTAACCCAAAAGTAAGACAACCCACAACTACTAACGCCAACCCATTAAACAAACTTGGAAACGACAGCACAGTGGGCTTTTCTGACCAAAGACAATAATCATCATTATTATTATCCAAACATTACACCAAAAAATATGCCCATAGAATTTAAAAAACCAATTATATGCAAGTTTACGCAAACTGCGTACTTCTTTTGTTACCGGCCATTGTTTCTTTTAAAACTGTGATGTAGTTAAGTGTGATGTAGGATGGATTTAGCTAAGCGTAGTAGTGATGCTGAGGGTTGTTGGGTTGAAGTTAGGCCGTTGATAACCTCAGAGTTGGAGGCAGCAAATTTTGCTCCTGTTTTAGATGCGCTCTACAATTTTGCAAAGCCGTATCGTTTTCTTATGGTGAATACAAAAGATAGGAAGGTTAGTGAGCGTCAACAGGTCAGATTTTATCTCCAGTTTTCAGATGAGCCAACCAGAAAGCAGATGTCAAACATTATCCAAACCCTCTCAGATGTAGAAGTCGTGACCGCTACATCGCCAGAGCAGCATTACACGGTTAGTGTTGATTTGGAGCTTGCAAAAAACTATGCCCTACCCATAGTAGTTGTTAATGGACAGCAGGGGAAAGTGCAAGTGAACCTTATAGATCGAATAGTTGCATCTATCGCAGTTGCAGATGCGTGTATTGAAATTACCTCTCAAGCAGATCCCAACGCAGCACTTGGTGTGCAGAAATTTGTGTATGAAAAAGTTTCTCGCAAAACAGGCCTAAGTAAGACTGGTTTGGATCCTTTTGCGGATTTGATAGGTGCAGCAGTTGGCAAAGACCCCCCAAGCGAGGTGTCTAGGGGAAAATCTGTTCCATACAAGATGGACCCGTGGGTTAGGGAATGTGTAAAGAATGCAGAGTTAAAACTTGCCAGCAACCTCTTCACTTGCAAAATAATCATAAAAGCCAACTCATTGGGAGATATTTTGGCGGTTAAAAACGCTTTACCCTCAGCTATGAACCGCTTTCGAGTCTTTAAAACAGAAAAAAAATCCCACCAACAAGTAAGTGCTCTTAGAAGGCCGTCAAGATATGGCTTAAGAAATAATGTTCTTTGTCGTCTATGGTGGATAGTACCCCTAAGTATTCTTTTGTTTGCAGGGGGTTTTGGTTTATTTAATCCTCTAATGTTTATCTCTTCGGTTTTTAGTGTGGATTTGGTGTTTCTTGTTTTAGCAGGTTTCTTTGCAGTTGGCTTATTTGTTGCCTTTAGAAAGCGGCATCCCATTGTGCTTTCTATTTACGAGTTGGCGCAAATAGTGGGGTTGCCTTCGGCGGTCGAGAAGCTTCCCGTTGCGTTGGGCAAGGTACCAATTTCAAGAATGCAATTAGACTTTGAAGAAGGAGCACAAGAAGGAGCCGAAGAAAGTTCAGAAGAAGAAGAATCGAAAAGTGAAAAACCTTCCGGTACCCAAGAAGAAGAGGCTGATTGTAGTGAGTTATCCCAAGAGATCGACGAGCTAACTATCCCTCACTTGCTTGCTCTTGAAGATGAGCAAACCCTTGTCTGATTTTTAAAGGTTCATGATTTTTATAGGTGATGAGACATGCAGTTGTTGATGTGGGTTCCGTTTGTTTTTGCGTTAAGTGTTTTGGTTTATGCGGCTGTGCTTGATTTTCGAAAACGCGAGGTCTCTAATCGCCTATGGTGTTTTGCCTATCCCATAGGGTGTGCAATGACTCTTGGGGGTTTAGGGTTTGGTTTGTTTGATGTAGGGGCGGTTTTGGTTTCGGTTTTGGTTTGTGTGTTTTTGGGGGTTGGTTTGGTTTGGTCAGGTTTTTACGGTGGCGCAGACATAAAAGCGCTTTTATTTATCGCTCTAAGCGCCCCCACAATCCCCCTCGCCCTCAGCCCAGCCTTAAATGTTCCCTCTTTGCCCTTGGTTTTAACCGTGTTTTGCAATTCGACCCTGCTAAGTCTGATATGGCCCCTATCCATTTTCAGCTTAAACCTAAAAGACACCCTAAAAGGCAACCGTCTGTTTGAAGACCTACCCCTCGCCCTACCCCAAAAAATCAGGCTGTTTTTTACAACAAGACGAACTACCATAGAGAAAATGGAAGGGTTACGGTATTTTCCCTCTGAGCAGATAGAGGTTCAAAATGGACAACCGACGCGAAAGTTTTTGCGGGTTATGAAAGCGGAAACAGACCTGACAAAATGTTACAATGAGTTAAACACTTACAAACATCTATACAAAGAGGGCGTTCTTGCCTCGCCAACCATACCCACTATACTCTTTTTTGCTGTTGCTTTTGGAGTAGCGCCTTTGGGTAATTTGTTCTTCTGGGCAGTCACCCTTTTAGTCATGTAGCCGTCGAGGTTAGCTTAGGCTTTTTTCAATTACTTTTTTTTCTACGAGGTCTTGGTAGAATTTCTTTACGGTTTGTTTTAGGGTTTCTTCGTCTGCTATTCCTGAGCAAACCAGTTTGCCGGTAATAAAAACTAGAAATGTGGCTTTGGCTTGTTCGGTTTTGTATATGGCGGCTGGGAATTTTTCTGGTTCGTATATGGTGTCGAATTCGTTTGTGAATTGTTGGAGTGATATGGAGGCTCCTGCGATGTTTATGGAGGCTACCAAGTTTTTTACCTCGTATTCAGTTGTGCATTGGTTTGAAACTATGCCTTCTGTTTTGAGTAAGTTCAGAAAGTTGGTTATGGCTGTTTCGCCTTTGGTTTTGGTTTTTACTCCGGTGCAGACGAATTTGCCGTTTCGGAAAAGTAAAAATGAAGCAAACGGCGACTTTAACTTGTATGATAGTCCGGGGAATCTTTGCCAGCTACATTTTGAGCCCTCCAGCCTTGTATTTGCCGCACTTAAATCTACGCCTTCGCTAAGGGAGCCAATTAATACGACATTTTCTACGGTGATCTCAAAGTCAAACAAATCAATCATCAACAATATAAATTCTGAACATTTAAAAAGCGACATGCGGGTACACAGTGCAGGAGATAATGTTGTGTGTGTCAATTTGAGCTATTAACTCAAACGATATTGCCTTTTTCTATTCATGGGGTAAATCCGAGATTAATTATGGGGGAGGGTAAATGGAGAAAGATTGTAATGGAGAAGCAAAAAGAGGCAAACCATCACTGCCAGAGTTGTGGGGAGTATGTAGCTCACGTAGTAGGCGATTATTTGGAGTGTCATGAAGTATATGACATTGACCCTGTTAAGAGAGAGTTTAAGCTTGTGGGTTTTGTTTGTTTGTGCAAAAGATGTCACCAGTTTATACATCAAGGACGGCTAAGAGTGCTCTTAGCGCAAGGAACAATCACAGAAAAATATTACCATGAAATTATTGACCACGGCAATAGACTGCTTGAGAACAACGGTTTAAAGAAAAATGATCTTTCCGCAGAAGAAATCAAAAACCCAAACTGGCATCTCTTATACGAAGGCAAAAAATACTCCAACAATACACCAACAACAACTACGACAAGGTAACTTTTGTATGTAACCTGTTTTTAAGGTATCATTTTTAGTTGGTTAGTTAGTTAGGTTGTTTGGTTCCAGTATTTTATTTTGTTGTTTTCAAGTACTGCGTATGCTTGGATTTTGTTGGTGTAGATTTTGTTAAAGCAGCCGCGGCAACATTTGTACACTTGTTTGTCTTGCCATATTCGGTATAGTCTTTCAATTGGCCGACCACAAACACACGCGCTAGCTTGTTGTAGGTGTGAAACGGTTTTTTGGGACTCATTTTGATGGGGGTTTTGTGGCCAGTTGCGGGTTTTGAACATTAACTGTATACTTTCAAAAATCAAATCTGTGAGTTCCACTTTATTTAAAACCGCTAATCGTTTAAGATCAAAGATAACCTGTTGCTCAAAGGTGTTTCGAGCATGAACATGTAGATGGTCTTTGCAATTGGGATCTGCTGTACGGGGCATACGTAGTTCAACCAAACATTTTTTGTTTTTTATTTGATATTATCATATGATTTTTGTTTGTAGAGTATTCACTAAACAATTAATTAAGAAAGAACGAATCGAGTTTTTAAGCCGGTTTTATGCGGCTAAGCGTGTTATGATATTATCATATCCAAAACAACAATTATGTTGAGGCCTCCTTGTTGTTGGTTGGGAGTTGTGTTTGGTTGTTTAGCGCATTTACGGTCTGTTTTTGAGTATTCGTTGCTTCCGTTGTCTTTGGAGCAGTAATTCTGTGTGTTTGGGTTTTCAAGTTGGGGGGTTCCTTTCGGTGGGTTTGGTTGTAAATATCGCGTATTCTTCGTTGGTTGCTAGAAAATCTATGGGCAGGTGTATGTCGCCTGCGGTGAGTAGTCCTTGGCCTTGGTTTAGTTCTAGGAGGGTTTCCATTTCTGTGGTGGATAGGCCGAGGGTTTGGCCGGTCATTTTTATTGCGGATTCGTCTTGTCGTAGCATTATTTTTGTGGCACAGTTTTCGATGACTGCTTTGCCAGCAGAATTTTCAAGGACGTCTGCGAGTCGTTGGGAGTTTAGCAGCAGGGTTACGTTTCGTTTTCGGCCTCTGCGTGAGACGCCCTCAAGAAAGCTTGCGGCGGCAGGTAGGGCCGTGTAGAGCCAAAGCTCGTCGATAATTACGAGTTTGGGGATGTGTAGGGGTAGGAATTTGGTGTTGTCAAGCATTTGCCAGATTTTACTAAACACCAAGACGTTTGCGGCTTGGAAGGTTAGGCTTCTTCGCTGCGTCATGGCGAGTTGGCGGTGTAGGGCGCTTAGGTTGAAGACCATGCGGGTTGAGAATTTTTGGGGTTGACCCATAGTTAGGAAGCTATCTGTTCCAGTGACATAGGGTGTTAGGCGGTCTTTTAGGGTTGGGGGACTGTTTTGATAGACTTCTAGCAGATCACGGCTTGCTCCTACTATGCTTCGCAGTTCCTGATAGTTTCGGTTATCTTCTATACCGGCTAAGTCTGCGAGTATGCCTGCAGCGGTGTCTTTGTTATCAGAAAATATCTGTATGGGATCCAGCCCTAACTGTTTTTCAGTTGTAATGTCTAGTACGTCTGCGCCTGCAAGTTTTCCCACTTGTCCGTATTCGTTCTCGGGGTCAACTATGTAGTATGCCAAGTTTGGGTGTTTTTGGAGTAGGCGGGTGAGGAGGATTTTTGAGGTGAAGCTTTTGCCGCTGCCTGATTTACCCATGACAATTATATTTTGGTTCATACGCAGGTGCGGGTCAAATATAACTGGTGCACCAGTTAGTTGGTTTATGCCCAGAAAGACTCCGCCGGGGCTTTCGATGAGGTCGGCTGAGGCGAAGGGGAAGAAGGTGCTGGCGGTGGTGGTGTCTACTATGAGTTTTTTACCTATGTTGCCTTGGGAGAGTTCTTGTTGAAAATATGTGGGACAGTCAAGCCGTATGAATCTTGATTGGAGTGTGTCTTTGAGTTTTTTTGTTTTTACTTTAAGCTCTTCAAGGTTATCTGCTTCAATGGTGAGATTGACTTTTAACTCAAAAAGCCTTGTAGCACCAGTGATTAGGCCTTGGTAGGTGGCTTGAGCCATGTCATGTTTGAGTTTAATTTCTTCTTTGGGCAGACGGCCTTTGGATTGATCGGCAAGTAAGATGCTTTTGAGAAGGCGTAGGTATTTACCCATTTGAGAAGAGGCCGCTTCTGGCGGTAGCGGCTTAACCCAAACAAGCACTTTTTCACATAAACCATAAAACTCGCTTACAAATCCTGGTAAAAGTTTTCCCGGCAATTGATATACTGTAAATGTTCTTTGGAGCTTGCCGTTTTCCAGTTGTAAATGCTTGGGGAAGGGTTTGTCTGTTTTGGTTTGGGTTTGTTCGGTTTGGGGTTGTTGTTTGAAGCCGCATTGTTCTATTAGCCAGTCGAGGGGTTCTTGGGTTTGGATGTAGAAGTGGTAATAGTTTGTTGTAAGCTTGTTTTCGTGGATTTGGAGTGTTTTTTGGGTTTTTACTGCGGTTAGTTTTGTTTGGCTGGGGAGGCTGTTTAGGAGTCTTTGGAAGTGTCCAAGAGTTTCTTGGCGTTTCTGTTTGGGTAGCATAGCATAGTTTACGGGAAAGACCTCATAGATGTAGACGGATTGTGGGGGTGGTTGTGGTTGTTGTGGTTTGAGTTTAGTTTTGAGTTTGGGGTTTAGTTTTAGTATTTTCTGCATGTTTGTTTTCCTCTTCTGTTTTTGGTTTGACTTTTAGGGTTATTTGTTGGACTGGTTCTTGGGAGTCTTCGGGTTGGATGTCTATTTGGAAAACTCCTGAGCTTTCAGGTACAAAATATGTGCAAAAATAGCCTCTTGGTCGGTTGTGCCTTTTTGGTGGGTGGTGTTGTTTATGTTTACTTTGAAATTTTTGCTCTGAAGAATTTTTCCCGTGAGATCTTTTAGCACACCCGCAACCTTTACAGGTACTCCTAAAGTAGCTGAGAGCAACACAGACCTTGAAACCTGATCCATAGATTTGCCCTTGGAAGGGGGTTGTTTTTGCTTTATATGCCAAGCGCCTTTTTTTATCAGATATAGTAGGTGTGTTTCAGGAGAAATTGTTTTGATTTTTCGTGTGAAAAGGGCTGCGCCTGTAAAAAATATTGCTCCGGCCACTACAATTTTAAGCACCAAATCAGAAAAAGCAAGAGAAGCTACCCAAGCTGACAGGCCGAAGGTTAAAAAAATAGCCATTTGCCGTATAGAAAACCTTCCAATAGGGGTGTCAAGCATCTGCTCATTTAGAAAACTCATATCCTCAAACCACAACGTCTGCACTAACTCAGACAAACAAACCCGCCCCACTTAACAAAACGCAACCACATACTCCAAAACTACACATTACAGTATTCCACATAGCATTCTCCACCCCCTTTAAGCGCCAGAATTTTTAAACCCAAAAATAAGTGAAAGAAGCAAACTAAAACACCTATCCATGCGTATAGTGTGGTCAAAGCAGTTTTTTGTTTTTCAAGGTTTTTTGACAGTTTTCAGTCAGCATGAAAATTGGGTATAGCGATCAAGCCGTTTGAAAGGTGAAATAGTGAATCACAATATAGCTGGAAAAAGTGAAATACTTTTGGGAAAAAGAGTTTATTTTTGGGCTGATGGAACAATAAAAAGTTGGTTTTTTGTTTTAGATAGTTGTTGTAGGTTCTATTGTAGCTGGTGGGGTGTGCTGTGGCTCTTTCATTTTAAAGAATGCTATTGCAAGCATTATAAACGCTATCATTACAATTAGTATGCCAATAGCGATTATAGTGAGTACTGCGCCGACAAGCAACAGTTTACCGGTTCCTGCGAATTGATCTGTGTCTGAACATACAGCTAGCTCGTTTAGCGAACGTCTCACAAAAAATGCCGCTATTATTAAAAATATCACGAATACAATAAACACTGTGAGTAGTGTACCTACGAAAGACAATATTGCGCTAATGTTATTGAAATCTGGTAATGATGACATTAACCAATTTTCTATCGCAAGTGTGCTAACAAAGGTGCTGCCAATTATTATCGCGCCGCCAATGAATGCGTTGGTAAAAATACTTTTATTTTTGTGAATGTTGGCTAACTTGTAGAGGCTGATGAGGATAAAGATGATGCCGATAGCCCTTACAGCACCATAATCACTAATACCTATAAATCCTGGAATTACCCCAAGAACTATCAGTAACGCACCAATTCCGCCCACTGCTCGGCTTGTTTGTAGATTCATTTCCAAAATCGCACTTTTATTCAAAAAGTGATAATATAAATGTTTTCGTAATATTTTGAAAACCTTTATATTAAGGATTGTGAAATGTGTCGAGTGTGTTTCACTATGATCGGAAACAACAATCATAAACCAAAGAAAATCCTCGCTATGGGCGTAGTTTTGGTGTCTTTTCTCATATGTATGTCTTTAGGCGCGACTTTGATGTCTAATGCGGTGTACTGTTATGCTACTGGCAATTGGACTCCGGTAATAGAGATTGGTGCTGGTTTTGGCGTAAGCTATGTCGTAGTAGGGGCGAGTTTGAGTGGTGTCACATCGGCTGCTGGAGGGTGTGCAGTATTGGCTGCTATGCTTGGACCAGTAGGTTGGCTAGCAGTCGGCGGAATAATAGGCGCACTGTAGGTTGAGGCGACCTATTTTTCACAAGCCCGCTTTTTTTGATGTCATCTTAGTACTCATATTGGGCTTATCAGCAGGTATTCTTGTAGCATTTTACAGTAGTGCACAAGTATCCTTTCATCAATTTGGCTTAGAGGCATTACCCACAATTTTCATACAAAACGAGTTGATTCTGTGCTTAACTGTATTGTTTTCGTTCTTTTGGCTTATACAAGATTTAATTCTTTTTACAAATTCTTTTGTACAAACCTATTTTATTTACTCTGCTTTTTGTTCTTTTGGATTTTCAAATTATGTTTTTGTGCCTTTGCTGTTTGTTTTTATTGAAACCATTTTATTAGTTATTACATTATTAAAGTCCCGAGAACATAAACCACTTATTCGTTATCTACCACATCTCATTACGCTAATGGCATTATCGGCATTATTGGAGGTTATCATCTTTGAATATGTATTTTGAAAAAAAAGCTGGCAGCAGTTTACTGCGTTTTAGTCTCGCGACATTCTGGGCGTTTTTCATTGCTATAGCCATAAATTCTGTAGCTATCCGCTCTATAGGTCTTAATATGAGTCTCGTTATTAGTATAACGAGTTTTCTCATCACATATTTTTTAGCTACTAAAATATTATTGCAAAAAGCGCTATCTACTGGCGAGCTTAAAATAATAGGCAAGAGCCATTTGGGAGTAACAATTTTTGAAACCAACGATCAACTAGCGAATGCCATCGCAATAGGCATCTCTAAAAAATTTGGATACATAATTGTTAGCACAAGTTTTTCAAAAATATTCAGCGAAATTTCATCAGAATATTGGGCAGTCATTGACCGTGAAGATACGCGTATACGTCAAATGCATAATATTACTGAACTTTTTACTCAAATCTTATTATTGATTGCTATAATGACTGTTTTGTCAATTATCGCCATACACACTCCAATCATTACAATAGTCCGTTATGTAACAGTTACATTGTTAGTTTTATTCCTCTCACGTCGTTTACATATGTCTCTTAAAACAATGGCAAATAAATCCGTTAATCATATATCATTGGAAAATGCTTTGACTAAAATTGACGAACACAATCGATCTATTACAAATTCAAATAAACCTGTCAACTCCAGATGGAACATTTTTTCTTCTCACACACAGACAAGTGATACTTCATTGAAATCAAATCGACTAAAAGATGCTTCAATTGCAGGTGCATGTCTTTCTTTTCTGATTGCAATGGGTCTAATAGCGCAATTTTTTGCTAATACGACTGTTAATGGAGATATTGTTGTCTTTTCTGCAGGGTTATTTTTTTCAATAACAATATTTGGGTCTGCACTTGTGGTGATTGATTACGTGTTCCTTTCTAATTTAGCCGAGTATTTAGCTGAAAAATTTCGGGTAAAAACATTTAGCGCAGTTAACGCTCTAAATGGCATAATTGCGTTAATGGCGATATCTGCAATACCCATACTTATGGGAATAAGCAATGTTGCAATAATAGGTACAGTTACTCTTGTAGCCCTTGTTATTTCAATCGTTGTTTCTGCAACTGGCACTGAGCCCTTGAAAAAGGGCCTTTTAGTGTTAAGTATAAGTTGGGCACTTAATTCAGCATTATATGTGACAGCAGCCATAATTCTTGCCAATATCCTCGCAATCGTTGGATGACATAACATCTAATCTCCCAATTATGACTAATGTCTTTTTATTAGCAACTCTTATGAAGACTATTTAGCTTTTCCTCGCACTTTAGTAGTTCTGTCTTTTCTCAAAAATACGACAACTCTCAACATCAGACGCTTTTTAACAGAAAATGTTGGAGCCAAAGAGCAGGGTAACACCAAAAAGTCAAATAACTTTTGAAACAGATGCGAACTATGCATGTGGTTGATCCGATGGACGCACTGTTTATTCGGATTAGCTATTTGCGTTTTGCGGATGCTTTTTAGCGAGTTTTGTTGGGAATAGGTAGACTTGCTTGTAAAAAGATGTTTTGCTTCTTGTGGCTTTGGGACAATATTATTTGTGCCAGGTTTCTCTTGCATTTATGTCTTCAAGATAATTCAGATAGCATAAGCGCTTGATGTTTAAGTTACAGGCTCTTGTAAATACCTCTTGCT
>JAIRTW010000019.1 GCA_031254875.1 Candidatus Bathycorpusculum termitum | reverse complement strand
ACAAGGATAGCTACATCGAGCGGGAATGGCAGATACTCAAGGCTGCTTGGGATCAAAAGCTACTTGAGGAGGGTCACTACGTCGTTGCCTACTGTCCGGGATGCCAAACCAGCCTTAGTAGTGCCGAAGTTGGCTATGAAGGCAGCTACAAAGAAGTGGAAGACCCAAGTCTCTACTTTAAATTCAAAGTCACAGGCACTCCCAACGAGTATTTTTTGGTATGGACCACTATGCCCTTTACCGTCATAACTGACACTCTGCTTGCGGTGCAGCCAAATGCGGAATATGTCAAGGTTCAAGTTGGGGATGAAGTGTGGATTATGGTGCGGCAACGTGTGGAAGCCGTTATGGCGGATCTTGAAATCGCTAAATATCAAATCACAGAGAGCCTGTCGGGAAAGACTCTAGAAGGCAGGGGTTATGATTATCCGCTCAAAGATATAATTCCCAAACAGGCAGAACTCGAAAGTAAACATCCCCTTGTTCATCATGTTGTTGGAGAAGACTTTGTTGATGTAGAGACTGCCACAGGTGTTGTGCATCTCTCGCCGGGTAATGGTGAAGATGACTTTTGGGCAGCTAACCGTAGGGGTATCCCCATCTTTGTACCCTATGATGATGAAGTTAAATTCACCAACGATGCCGGCATCTTTACAGGTGTATTTGCCCGCGACGCGGATATGCTAGTTGTTGAGGAACTGCGTAGCCGTAACAGTCTTGTTAAAGTCAAAAAAATCAAGCATGAGTACCCTACATGTTGGCGTAGTCACCACAAACTTGTCTGGCTTGCACGTAAAGAGTATTTTTTACGCACCGACAAACTCAACTCGAAAGTGCTTGAAGCAGCAGAAAAAGTCGAGTATTTCTATGATGAGCCTAAAAACCGCTTTTTGGGTTTTCTAAAAGAGGGCAAGCCGTGGTGTATCAGTCGAGAACGCATCTGGGGAACTCCATTGCCCATATGGACATGTGAAAAATGCAACAACAAACATTTGGTTGCGAGTAAAAAGGAATTGCTTGAATCTGCACAGGAATCTGTTTCGGCGGATTTTGAGTTGCATAAACCGTGGGTTGACCGAGTCACTTTGAAGTGTGAGCAGTGTGGAGCTACGATGCGGCGGGAAGATTTTGTACTTGACACTTGGCATAACAGCGGTGCCTCGCCTCATGCCCGCTTTAGTGATGAGGAAGAAGACAAATTTGTGCCAGCCGCATTTCTGACAGAGGGCATTGATCAGACCAGGGGCTGGGCAAACTCGCTTCTGCTTGAATATGTCATTCTAACCGGCAAGCCCATCGCACCCTACAAAGCGTTTCTGTTTCAAGGTTTAACACAGGATGCGAAGGGTAGAAAAATGAGTAAAAGCCTTGGCAACGTCGTGCAGACCAACGAGTTGCTATCTAAAACCAGCTCGGATCTCTGCCGTTTCTACATGATGCGAAAAACCTCGCCACTGGATTTCATGAGTTTTGACCCCCAAGAACTCACTCGTCGAAGTTATCAAGTGCTCTCCACACTCTACCATCTAAGCCGCTTCTTTAGTGAAAACGCGGCATTCGATGAATTTAAACCCCAAAAATATTCACTTCAATGGGCTTTAGACACAGGTAAACTTCAACCGGCCGATCACTGGTTACTTTCAGTGTTGCAGAATAAAATTAAAGAGTATACCCATAAACTGGACAGATGCGAATTCAACGCTGCTGTCGCGATCCTTGAAGACTTTGTCATCGAAACCCTCAGCCGTCTCTACGTACCCATGATACGCAAAGAACTCTGGACAGACGAACCAGAAACGTTTGAGCGCCGCCAAACTATCTATGCACTGCTACACCATACACTAAAAACGATCACCCTGCTCTTCAACCCCGTCACACCATTTTTAAGCGAAATGTTATACCAAAAAATCTACCGTCCACTCGAATCCAGCCTGCCTGAATCAGTGAACCAAGCAACCTGGCCCAGTCCAGACCAAAAACTATGCAACAACCCTCTCGAAGAACAATTCGAAATACTGCTAAAGGCAGTGTCAATTTCATTTGCAACACGTCAACAAGGAAAACTTAAACGCCGCTGGCCATTGAGCCAAGCAATTGTTGTTGCCCCAGAGAAAACTCTGCAAGCACTCAAAAGCCTTGAAGAGCTGTTTCTAGAGCAGATCAACGTCAAATCAGCTGAATACACCCAAAAAGTTCCTGAATATGTTGGGAGTGAAAACTGGGTTTCCCGCCAAGAAGACGATATCACCATATTTATCAGCGGACAACGCGACGACACCCTGCTGGGGGAGGGTATCATGCGGGATTTAGCCCGCCGTGTTCAGGCTCTACGTAAAGAGATGGGATTTGTTCCCACAGAAGTGCTCGAATCTGTGCACATAGCAGAGCTGGATGCAGAAAGCATGAGTCTGCTTGAGCCCTATTTGGAGACTATGGGGAGTCTAGTTCGTACCCGAAAAGTGTATCTGCACACAAACCGCAACGAAGTTGAAACACAGTGGCATGAATCTGAGCTTGACGGCAAAAAAATATTTATAAACATCCATTAGCCATAGCTTTTTTTATATCAAATTTTAAGACGAGATAGCGTTAGAGAGGGCTATACTGTTGAAAAGATGTTGTTATGAGCTTTTGCACATGCCAGTGCCTTAAGTTATCGACAACACGCAATATGCTAACCAATATGAGTAGCTAACGCCGAGGCTAAAAGTTACTCACAGATGAGCCGAAACCAGATTACAACGTATCGGGCCAGGTGAATGTGTCTCAGGCGCGTAGGACGCGAAAACAATTTTGGTTTGCCTGTGGGATGCCTTTTTACTTGTAGTCAGTCATCTGAAAAAATGAATACGAAACTATTTATGCAAGAACCCAAAAATAAAGCGGGGTTAGAAATTGGTTTCAGAGGATATTATCATTAATTTAACACCACAGCTCATTAATGGTGCATTCCTTCTTATTACCACTATTATTACAGGTATCTTTAGCCTTATTGCCGTTGGTAAATTTCCCAAGGTCCATCCAACAGGGAAACTAAAACTTATCATAAAAATCGTTAGCATAATAATGATAATAATGCTTATCGTTGGTCTTGGTTTATTTTTGGCGCCAGTTGTTTATGGTCTAACACATAGACCTTCTCTATCTATTACCAGCCCAGCCAATGGCGCGGTAGTTGGTATGGAACAGCAGATTGGGGGTGTAGCTACAAATACTCCTGAGGGCAGCAAGGTTTGGGTAGCGATTCGTGTGGGCGATAGATACTATCCTCAGTCTGAACCTAGAATTGATAACGAGGGTCGCTGGACATGTAATGCCCGATTTGGCGGGGTAGATGATGGCGGGTTAGTCTTTGATATTATTGCGTTATTTGCTAATAGAGAGGCACAAATCGCTCTTACTGAGAACAGTGAATTTTTAGTTTTTCCACCCCTAGGAACAACCGATTATGTTAAAATAACAGTTACCCGAGAAACCTATACAACAGCGCCCAAGTCAACACCATCGCCCACAGCTTCTAGTAAACCCTCTATAACCATCACCGCTCCTGCCAATAATGCCAAGGTTGACATGTATGAATGGATTAGCGGCACTTCACAAAACATTCCCAATGGACAAGAGCTATGGATAGTCGTTAAGGTGGACGGCCTGTACTTTCCGCATAAGGTTGAAACAATAAATACAGATGGAACATGGAAACAAAATGTACAGATTGGACAAAAAGACGAGGGCGATAAGAGCTTTGAGCTTATAGCTGTGCTGGCTAATAGTGTTGCACAAGCAACGACTCAAGAGTGGTATAAAAACCCCTATGACTTACAAAATCTCCCCGCAGGCATGACACAACACAGCACCATAACTGTAACACGGAGAGGCACTTTAGAAAAATCTCCTGCCGAACCCTCTGTAACTATCACCTCTCCCGCCAATAATAACGCTGTCAACATGCAAGAATGGATTAGCGGCACTTCACAAAACATTCCCAATGGATACCAGCTGTGGATAGTTGTTCATGAGGGCAACTTATACTTCCCAATGGTTGACAGGGTTCAAATAAATACAGACGGAACCTGGCGGTATAGTACAACTATTGGAAAAGAAGATGACCACGAGAAAACCTTTGATATTATAGCTGTGTTAGCTAATAGTGCTGCACAAGCAACGACTCAAGAGTGGTATAAAAACCCCTATGACTTACAAAATCTCCCCGCAGGCATGACACAACACAGCACCATAACTGTAACGCGACTATAAGCGGACATGCGTCAAATGTATGAAAAGATCCCTATAACACCCTTATTTGATATTGCATAATCAGAAGTATAAGTAGGACACAAGGTCATCACACAAGCGGCATTCAAAAGTCATATTCTACCGTTTGCTTAGTTGGAGTGTCCCAGTTTCTATTCCCGCAAGTAGCTTTGGGTTTTGTGGTTAGAAAAACTACTGGGAAATGGGTAAATAAATATACCAAAAAGTATACTGGAGCTAATCTATACATAAACATCTACAGGCGATAAGAAGATGACTGAGGAAAATCAAAACCCCTACAAATGTCCCCATTGCGCCTGCGTTTTTTTAACGCAAGCAGACCTGCAAAAGCACATCACCACTTTTGGGGCAACCAAAGAACAACATGAGTATAGCTATAAAAAAACCCATGACAGACTCGAATACGGATACAGTGACGAATAACGAGGGGTATAGCGGATTAATTCGAATCAGGAAAACAAATGATTATAAGGGCTATGTGAATTTACGGATACAGGTTCAAAGTCTAGAAATTATTAGAACTTGCCATATTTTGATGATGAACCAGAACAGGTATTAATTGTTGAAAAGAAGAAAGAGGGAGAAGGTTGTTAGCGGCAGGTGCCGTTTTCAGGAAGAACCTTTAGGATCCGAAGGATCTTGTTGAATTCTTCTTCTTGAAGGGAGGCGCGGCGTCCACTTGCATAGAGATCTTTGATGGTGTCAACAACGGTTGCAACGGTTGTATCGTCGGGCTCGCTACCGGTTAGTTCTTTGATTTTGTGTTTTATGATACCTTTGCCGCTTTGCTTACCGACGGTTAAACGCCGTGAGTTGCCGACTAGTTCTGGCGGATAAGGCTCATAGGTCCAGGGGTCATTGAGAACGCCGTGAGTGTGAATGCCGGATTCATGAGCAAATCCATAGTCTCCAACGATGGCTTTGTTGGGCGGCACGACAAATCCTGTTGCTTTGCCGATAAAGTTCGCGGTGTTTTTGAGTTCGTGAAGTTTGCCCTCGAATTTTTTGATGCCTCGTTGCAGATAGAAGTTGAGCATGATTTTTTCGGTTTCCGCATTACCTGCACGTTCGCCGATGCCTAGAAAAGTGGTGCTGGCGTAGACTGTGTCGTATAGACCGTCTGCGGCTTGGATGGCAGCCATGGTGTTACCGACTGCGTTGCCGAAGTCGTCGTGTGCGTGAATTTCGATAGAGGGAATTTTTGTTTCTTTTTTAACTGCTGATACTTTGGCGGGTATGCCGTTTGGCATAGGGGCGCTTAGGTCGGGTAATCCGATGCCTACAGTGTCGCAGATGCGGTAACATTCGGCGCCTGCATCTGCTATGGCGTTGATGAATTTACGTTCGAACGCCCAGTCAGCGCGGGTACTGTCTTCGCCATGTACAAATGTGCGAAGGCCGCAGGTTTTTGCGGCGTATTCGGTGACCTCGACGACGTTTGCTAGGATCTGTTCGTTGGTTTTTTCAGGCCATTTTGCTCTGAAGTGGATGAATGAAACGGGGTGTGAGATGCCGACTTCTTTGAAGCCGCATTTGACAGCGCTGTCTATGTCTTCTTTAACGGCTCTGCACCAGCCGGCGACACGCATGTCGAGGTTTTGGTCTAGGATGAGTTTGGCGGCATTTTTGTCGGTTTCTTGGTAGTGGAATACTTCTATACGTCCGACGCCGATATTGCAGAGTAGGCGGGCGATTTTGGCTGCATCTTGGGGGCCTACTGCTAAGCCGGGCATTTGAATGCCGTCTCGAAGGGTGGTATCGTCTATTATGGCTTCAGTTCTTAGGGGGGGCATTTTGAAGAAGAAATCTTGTATGTCCATTTTTCGCTCTCCTTAGTCTATTTTTGCGTTTTTCTTAACGCGTTTGTGTAATGCTATTTAACGCTTATGTATAGTTGATAAACGTTTCTGATGGCGTTTTATGCATATATTTGGTCAAGAAATACGATACTTAACCTCGAAATTCTTTACTAAAGAAGGATCAAACCTTTACACATACGCAGTAAAAGTTTGAAAAAGCGCCTTAAGTGTCCCTGAAACCGACAAAACGTGCACAGACGCCTCCAAACCCCCCACTGAGGTAACTGCCGCCAAGCCAGCCCTCACAGACGGCAAAGAAACAAGCAACACCCTAATCACCACTACCTTACGAACTGAATCAAAATCAATCAACGTCAACCCAGTCAAGCTTGCCCCAATCTCGCCATATAGCTTTGTCACCGAAGCCCAAATGGCATCCATAAACTCTCGCTCGCTGGGCACCCCCTCACATTCTAGCTGTAGTGCTAAATAGCGGCGTTTTACACGTTTCAATGCGTATCAGCCCCTTTGATGAGGGTTATACCGGGTGCCACAAACTTGGATTCCAACTTCTCGCGGTTACGCTGTATAAGGGCAGTTGGATTTGTGGACACGGCGTCTATGGCTTCAGTTTCATTCAGTCCAAACAAATAACAGAGACTGGCCAGGTCTCTTGGCATGCGCATCAAACGTGCCTCTGAGACGCCGCTTGAAACCACCAAAGGCACATGGAATTCCCGTGCAAGTGCGGCTTCACGACGCAGATTGGAAAGTAACCTCACGCGTGGCGGGCCCTCCAAAACCAGCAACTGCTTGACATCCACTTCAAGTGCGGCTAAGCTTGCGCTGGCTAATTCGGCTTCGGCGCGGTCGAAGAAACGTTTATGGTAGTCTAAGCTTGGGAAGCTAAGCAGATCCACTCGACGGTCTTTGGCCGCTTGACGTGCAATTTCTTTGTCATCGCAGACGATGCAGATGATTTCAAGTCTGCGCCGGTTTTTGCGCAGAAACCGCATCAAATCTTCTTGGTTGCGGGGCTTAAAATCCACTCGGCTAACAAAGTCCAAGCCGGCCTGGCGGCAAGCGTCTCTTAGAGGGGCTATTTGATTGTCTTCGAACTGCGCCGAGAGGGGTATGCTTATGGTGTGGTAGCCAAAGCAGGCGGCACGCTCAATTAAGCGCTGTGTCACCTGGAGGTCTTGGGGGTTTGCCCTAAGATGCAGATCAACGCATCGACGGTTCATGGTAGTAACCCAGACTGCTTAGCCAACTCTATGATTTCCTCGGCAGTTCGGTTTTTGAAATGGATTTTTATGTGAAGGGGATCGTTTTGTGTAAATTTGAGTACTCCTAAAACTGCGGCTTGTTTGTCAAACCGTAAGTACAAATTGCCCTTCTCGAGATGTAGCTTTATGTCTTGGTTTAGCTGTTCTTTGTCGAGTGTGTTTAGGTCTGCACCGAATTTTTTAAGCACCAAAGGAAGCAGTTTGCGCTCCATCAGTTTAGCGGTGAGCAAAATGATGGGGTTGGAGTGGTGTCCTGTTAATTTGGTTTTTTGGAAAATAAGGGTTTCTTGAAGCTCAGCGGGAAACAAGTTTTTTGCTGCAACTTCAACTTTGCCTGCATCTTCGGTTGCGTGTACTGATACACGTATGTCAATGTAGCCTATGGGCAGTTTAGAAGACATTTGTCGTCGAGAGTTTGTGTGTATTATGGGTTTTTAGCTTTACGGTTTTTTGATGTGTGCTTTGATGGCTTCGATGTTTTGGTCATGCTGGCTTTTACGGCGAACATCAACGGGCAAGCCGGCTTTTTGGGCCTGCTGTTTGCTTATGCCGGCGGCTTTAAGCTCGTTTAGACTAAAGCCTTTGCCTTGTTTCTGTTTGCCGTTGGGTTTAAGGATAGAGGGTTTAATGTGGTGCATTATTGCGGTCCATCTCCTTTACGCTGGCGTTTTACGCCGTGGTGCTTCTTTGCACCTTTACGGAGGCTTGGGCGAACTTTTTCTGCGCCTGCCCCGCGGTGATGTAACCCACGGACGTTTTTACCTGCGCTGGTCATGCTACGGAATACACGACTTGTGTGCTGTTTCTCAGTTATCCAGCCGATGTCTTTGTCAGTCTGTATGGTTGTTGCGTTGGGATCAACAAGGATAACTTCAAACCACTTGTGCCTGCCGTCTTCTCCCACCCAGTAGCTGTTGAGCACTTCAAGGTTGGGGAAGTGTTTTGCAGTACGCTCTTCCGCGATTAATCGGATACTTTTTGCGGGCTTAAATTTACTAACACCCATACGTTTGGGACGTCTGCCAGAGCGGGGACGAATTTTACGCAATCCGCCTCGGCGGACTTTGGTACGGGCAACTATGAAGCCCTGCTTGGCTTTATATCCCAGTTTTCGGGCTCGATCGAGCCTTGTTGGTCTATCTATTCTAATGGTAGAGGGCTGTTTGCGCCACTGTACTAGACGCTGACGCATTAAATCGTCAACGAAACTTTTTTCGGGCTTTGCCCATTCTTCGGCGATGTATTTGTATGCCATTTTATGTCACTTTTTACATTTGTTTGCGGTTCAGCCTTTCGGCCACATCCCAACGGACAAGATTGTCCGCCTGCAGTTCCCAACCAACAGCATGCAGGAAAATAAATCTTTTTGCGCCAATAACCAAAACTTGGTGCAAACATTTTTCCTCCAGCACCCTACCACCATATTAGAAGTTTGCAAACCAGCATAAATAATAACGGCCAAAAAATAGTGAGCAAGCCTAACTAATCGACAAAAACCGCCTGGCTGGACCTGCACTCAAACGCGATGAATCAGACAGGCAACATCAATAACTTAACGATCGCAGAACTATGGGGTTTCATGGATAGATGGCGATTTGGAGTCTTTGAATTTTTGTTTTAAGCTGTAAATGAATGCAAGAAACCAGAAAACCACCGTTGCCCAGCCAAGTGTAAAGCCCACAACGTTTCCCAGAAGATAATAAGCCACCTCAAAACCAACGATGGAAACAAATGTTAAAAACGAGCCGACTATACTAAAGCCGCGCAGATAATTGCGGTTCTTTATTACCGATCTTAATAGCCAAAGCAGAGCGATAAAGTTTATGATGCCAGAAACATCCAGCAACAAGTTCACAGATGCTAAAGTCTCCATTTTTTTATCTCGTTCCCAAGCAAACATGGTATGCCTTAACTTAAGGCTGCCGCAGCAACAAGCTCTGGGATGTAAAATGCCTTAAAAACATCAAAGACACTATTGTAGCATCCGCGAAGAGAGGGGTGAAAAATAAAAAAATGATTTCGCGAGATTGTGACGGATGCGGCTTGCAGAAACCCTGCATTAAACGTTTCCGTAGAGTAAGTTTAGGCGAAAAAGTTTACTGCCCAGACGGCACAGCTCATCTAGTTGACGAAGCAAGTCTGGCATAAACCAGCCTAAAAAGGAACAGCCAAGCTGTTCCAGCCTCCTTTGTTTTAATCGTTCTAATGGATTGTCATTAAGTGATAACATTCCCAAGTAGGAATGAATTGTGGGAAAATCATATATACCAATCAGGCAACCTTAAATCCAGGGATAAAAGTTGAAGACAATTCGAGCGGTAGTTATAGTTACATTGTTCATCAGTGTTTTTCTATCCATCAGTATGGTCAGTGAGGTTTCAGCCCTTGGAGCAAACGATGCGACAGCATCGGTACAATGGTCTAAGCCATCACCCCAAGCCGGCGATACCGTAACACTCACATTTAGGTTCCAAAGCAAAATCCAAGACCAGCTATACCTATACGGTATAGGTATCCACACAGACTGGATGCCTCCAGAAAAATTGGCAGGCCCCCAATATTCAACCCCCGTCACAATCGCGGGTATGGGTAGCTACGTTTCTGATCCCTATACATTTTCAATCCCAGAAACCTTATCCCCCGAAGGACACACATACTACGTCGGCATCTATGCATACGACACCGCAGGCAACGAGATCATATGGGATTCACAAAAATTCACAATTGGTAACACGCTAACTCAAACCGCAACCGCAACCGCTGAACCCCCAGAAGCCCCATCAAATCTTATGCTCTATCTTGCCGTCATAGCTGGCGCAGTAGTCATTGTTGTAGTTCTGGTGATTCTTCTTATGATGCGTAAAGGAAAACATGCAACCCCCACCACTTCATCAACACAACCACCTACCAACCAACCACAACCACCACCAACACCAGAAGACAAAAACAGCGAGTCCCCAGAGGATTTCAACATATAATCCAGCGGCTATTAACACTCAAAGAAACCCCCTTTATAACCAAACAGCTTTATAGCAGCAACTGGATATAGGAACATGCCTTGCTGACGTCTAAGTATCGACCAACCCAAGCGTGTATGGCAGGAATAATGTTTCTAAGTATAGTGGTCGCTTTGCCGTTTCTTCCAAGCAGTCAAGCACAAGAGATAACCACGTTTTTGCCTACAGATAAATTTGATATTCCCCAGCTCGGCGGCTCCATCAGCTTTGCCGTGAATGGCTCATACAGATCCGCAAATTTAGTGAACAATACATGGGTTTTCAGAGGTTTAGCACTCAACCATTCCCAGACACGGGGAATTCTCCGAATATCTGTCCAGGACTCTAATATAACAATCACCGATTTCCGCGCTAATTCTGGATCATCTTTGAGAAGTCAATATGTAAGATACATAGCAGAAGGCAGGGGTATCCAAACAGTTAATTTTAACCTCAATACCACAACCAGAATTGAAGAATGGATGGTAAGGCTTAACGGCGTCGACTCCATAAATGAGAAAAACAAATGGTATCTTCGGCCCAACGATACCGTAGTTGTTGTCGAACAGACAGGCAACATAACGGTGATACATTACACATTCGACCTACCCGACAATAGTGACCAACCCTTCTATATGCGACACTCTGTCGCGATCACCATGGCCGTAGTGCTTACCGTCACCATTTTAGCAGCCACAATAATCAGCATTAAAACGAGGCGATAAAACAAATGTCTGTAGTAACCGAAAACTCACCCCTCATCGTCGTACCCATCTACATACTAATTGCTGTCGTCGGCTCCATCTTAATCCTTAAACTCTCCAAAGATAAAACCAAAAAAATCAGCTCACTGAGACTTTTTATCCAGATAGTAGCAGTTGTCGCCGTCTTTATGGGACTCATTTTAGGTCCGTTTAATGTAGCACTTTTCCAGCCACTAGGACCCGCACCCAGAGATCGGCTCATCGGAGCAGAATTTTTAGGCAACCAGTTCCCCGACGGCATCTCCTTTCCGATCCTAGCCTGCTACTATCCTAATGGCCGCACAGTAACCTGCCCAATTTGGCAACTACAAGCCTACATTTTTCCATTCTGGGAGCACGCACGCGGCTACGCTGTTAACTATTCTACCATAGGGCTAGAGAAAATCGGCATCGTGATAGCTATGGTTATGGTGACAGCTATAATTCTGGGTCGCTCCGTCTGCGGTTGGCTTTGTCCGTTTGGGCTCTATCAAGATGTGTTAACTCGAATTCGCAAGTCAACACGTTTGCGGCATCTAAGTTTTTCAGATAAAACCAGCGTTAAACTCGGTCAAGCCCGATATATCATAATCGCCATATTTCTCTTGCTGAGTGTCATTTTTGGTTCATACGCCATATTTGGCACCGAACTCATCCCCGGAACCATCCCCGGTGGACCATATGGAACCGAGGCCGGAATAATTGGCAAAATTAACGAACCCTTCTGTTTAGTCTGTCCTGCAAGACCACTTTGTGTTCTAGCGGAATCGGCAGTGGGATCAATGAAGTACAGTTATATCTCTCAGATAACGTATGGTCCGTTTTGGATAGAAGGGGGCTACATATCCTCCATAAACATATCGGTCCTTATCGCGGTCACCATTCTGGCTTTGGCGTACCGTCGGTTCTGGTGCCGCATCTGTCCACTGGGTGCGATAACAGGATTTTTTAGCACCTTTAAGCCCTTTAATCGCATTGCACTTACCAAGCTGGAGAAGAGTCAGCAAAAATGCACCAAATGCGGTGTTTGCAAACGCGTCTGTCCCACACAAGCAACAGCGGTATATGACAAGAAAGGCGGCGACGTCACCGAATCTCGATGTATGCTCTGTGCGAGATGCGTAGAAATCTGTCCCTATGAAGGGGCATTAAAAATGACCTTTGCCGGGCAAACTTTGGTGGAATCACGGGACTGGCTACAAAAAGACGAAAAAGCAACCAGTGATTAAACCGCCATGCTAAATAGAGGCTATAAAATAGAAGCAGATTTGCTTTTTCTGCTACAGCCTTTATTTCAGTATAATATACAGGGCAGGCGTGATTAAAGGTAAAGTATAACCGCTTTTCCTTTTTCTATGATTTGATAGAGGTTCTTTATTTCAACCGCGAACAGCACAGCCCACGTACAGCGTTATTATCACTCATTCCCGATACGCCGGTCCGTGTGCTTGATGTCTGTGCCGGAACGGGCAGTAACAGCCTTGCTATTGCAGAGAAGAAACCAGAAGCAAAGATAACTGTCCTTGATTTATCAGCCGATATGCTCAAAATAGCTGATAAAAAGTTCCGCAAGGCAAGTATTAGTAATGTTGAACCAATAATTGCAGACGCTGGTAATACTTGCTTTGATGGGAATATGTTTGATGTGATTTTGCTTTCCCTTGTACTGCATGAAATAAAGGAGGATCTACGGCAAGCGATTTTAAGTGAAGCAAAACGGATATTAAATAGTAACGGACGAATCATCATTATAGAATGGGAACAGCCTCAAAAGTTTTTTCAACGGTTCATGTTTTCGCTTATAAAACAAACCGAGTTAGAGGGATTCAAAAATTTCCTACATATAGACTTGGCCGCTTATTTCCATACCCTTGGCTTAACCGTTCTTGAAAAACATAGTTGCGATTATACACAGGTCTTTGTATTATCAAAACAATAGTTGCCATGAAGTACATAAAAGAAGAGCAAGCAACTAAACAAATATCCGGCCGCGTTTCATAGAGTTGCTATCTGCTAAAATACGGGTTCGGTCTGCGATCGACTAGTTGCCCATGAAAGCATCCCGTTACTACTTGACAGTCACCTAACCGCTTTAGTCAATAAACCCAAAGCCGCCTCAAATGGAACCGACAAATCTTAACCCTAACTGATCACTCTCTGCTACCGCTTAGGCTTCAAGCCCGCCTCAAAAAACAATTCATCCGAAACCAACAATGATACACATAAACCAGCATCTTTCTAGCCAAAACCACAATAGCAACCATGCCCACCGCGCTCAAGCCGTGTTGTAACATGTAGTTTTTAGTTTCCCACCGATAAAGTAGCGGAACGTACGTTACATGAGACGTTCTGAAAAGACTTACATCTATACCCAATCTACGTAGGTAACACAACATTTGCTCTATGCACCGATAAAAGATACACCAATTTAGCGTTAACTATTTAGAACACTTTTGAATTGAGTTAATGCAGACAGCTATAAACTGAATAAAAAAATAAAGAAGAAGACGGTTAGACCGTCTTTTGATTGGGGTTTATCGTCTGTTTATTGGTAGAATTGTATTGAGCTGCAGTGGATGTAGAGGTAGATGGTGTTTCCGGCTGGGCAAGGGAGAACTGTTTTGCTGTCGTGGTTAAATCCGGTGGTTGCGCCAAACTTTGCTAGGTCAGCTGGTTTTTGAGAGTGGATGTTGCCGTTGTTAAATACCGGTATCTGGTTGAAGGCTGTTGCGCCAAATGAACCCACGCCATCGATAGTAATTTCGAGATT
>JAIRTW010000016.1 GCA_031254875.1 Candidatus Bathycorpusculum termitum | reverse complement strand
AATCTCGAAATTACTATCGATGGCGTGGGTTCATTTGGCGCAACAGCCTTCAACCAGATACCGGTATTTAACAACGGCAACATCCACTCTCAAAAACCAGCTGACCTAGCAAAGTTTGGTGCAACCACCGGATTTAACCACGACAACAATGCTGTACTGCCCTGTCCATCTGGAAATACTATCTATCTCTATATCCACTGCGACTCTATAAAGTTCTACCAATAGACAACCAAATACCCCTCTCCAAAAGACGGCCAAACCGTCTTCTTTATTTTTTCCGTGTGTCTTAGACTATGTTAAAATGCACTGAAAAAGTTGTCAAGCTAGCGTTATTTTATCTGTAATCTACTGCATTCTAAATGCTTCAGTGTATAAATTAAAATTAAAAACAAATCAATACATTTATGCTTGCAACACTTGTATTAATTTTGAAACCTTGACAAGGTTTGTAATAGTTTTAAATTATACACAAAAAGTCAACGAAAACTTGGATTCCCATCTTTCGCATTTTTTTGCAGGTTATTATTTAACGGAACTTTCGAGTTTACCGTATATATTTTTTGGAAGTTCATTTTAATTAGCAGTTCCTTGGGATTGTTATTTAATTTTTTATAAATAGGGAACACAGTTGCGTGTTTCCTCATTGTGAGGCAAATTCACGGTACCTACTCGCTGTAGTTATAGGTACAATTTTTTATTTGACACTTCGCTCACGGTCCTTCGGCGGTCTATTCTGCATCTTTGAGGCGCAAACTTAAATTACGCCCATTCTCTATTGAGAGTTGCTCCTACGCTTTCAAACGCTGGAGAAAAACCGTTTACATCGGAGGAATAAACATAGGAAAAGTGAAGACTGAACAGATAAAGCACCTCGGCAAAGAACTAATGACGCGCTTTCCAAGTAAATTCACAGCTAACTTTGAGGAAAATAAACGTCTAGTTGATGCGCTCACCAAGGGCACAACCACCCGGGTGCGCAACAAAGTTGCTGGATACATAACACGCACTAACGCGTTAGCTCAAGCCGGTTCAGATGATGATTCTGATCTTGAAGACGCAGAAATAGCTGAGTAAGCCGGAAAAGAATCCGTATGATGGATGAGTACCGCAAAGGATGGGCGTTAAGGTACCTGCGTGAAGCGAAAGCTGAGTTGGAAGCTGCGCGTAAAATTCCCTATATGGCCTCAAGTTTGGTTCTTGAAGCCATTCGAAAAGCCCGAAACGCCATCTATTATAGTCTTGGTGAACCCGCTTTTATCGAGATACTTATTCGTGACGAAGTTGCTAAAAGCCTCGACACCGACGATTCAGTTCTGCGTTTTCTCATAGAAATAGAAACTATCGTTCAACAGATCTCACAACTCGAAGAAGTCAATGGAGACGCCATGATGAAACAGGCTGATTCAATCGTAGATATCGCCACAGACATCGTAGAAACACTGACACAAGAAAAATTTGAAAATTTTAGCTGATAGTTAATTATTCTCATTCTTCTTTCATTTCTTTGCACAAATCAACTGTTGGTTGTTTAAGTTTTAGCAATCTTGAGTATGGTAACTTCACTGTTTTCAAATACCCTCTCAAATAGGGGGTCATTTAAGAATCGGTTAACTTCTTTTGTGTCCCGCAGAATAATATAGGAGATGTTCCATGTCGATATGGCTTCTTTGTAGTCAAAACAGTTAATCGGCAAATCTAAAACAGTATTTAGATAGGTTTTGGTGTTGCTTTCGATTAGGTTGTTGTAAAAGTCTACTTGCGGATTATCTGATTCGGTGTTATAGGGACATAAGCCGACAAAGAAGCTGAATTTCGCTTCCGATTGACCGCCGAGGTTACAGACCAGTTCGTAGAAATCTGGGTTTTCTTGTAGCATAACATCGTTTCCAAGCTGGTTTTGGGGAAAAACAATTTGGTTCACCATATGCAAGGTATTGTCCACTATGCCGATGCTGTTAGCGTATTGTATGGGAAATCCCCTTGACTGGAACGGTATGCGTAGCCAGTCAAAATTGACAGGGGTCTGGCTCTCAAAAATAAAAGTTATCTCCACAAAGCGGGCTCCTCTAAAAATCGTTATTTCTTCGGTTACTCTAAAAAGCTGATTCTCTCTTGAAACGATAAACGATGTTGAATCGCCGTTGTTGTTAACAACTTGTGTGTTGGAATCTGTAAGTGCTCCCAGCTTTATCTCCTTTGGCAGATTGTTGTCTCGGCAGAGCAGGCTTATCTGGGCGTTGTTGAGGGAAAAAACTAGCGGTTTAACGATTGACGTCTCCAGTACCGCATAAATGTCTTGGGTGTTGCTGTTGGCAAATGGGCCGGCTTGTTTAATCTGTAACAGTCCATTATCAACCAAGTAGTTTGCCTCTAAGAGGTTGGAAGCAACACGTGCTGGTTCAAATTCGCGTTGCAAAATCAAAAACTGGGGATTCACTGCGCTAAGCGTTGGTCGTTTTGCAAACCCTGAGAGCCACCAGCCGAATTCTGCATCGGCAACACATACCGAGTCCTCAGGGGTGTTGTTTTGAACCCATTGTATAGCCTCATACTTAGCTGGGGTCATTAGCTGAAAATAATTGGATCGTGCTAATCCAATATGCGGTAGAGTAAAGAGGGGCATAAATAAGCAGATAATTAAAAAGACTGATAACAAAACAGGTTTCGTTTTTGCGTGGGACAGATGTAGCTGAATTTTACTCAGCCATTTTGCTATAATATCTGATGCTTTTGTGATGATTAAACCAATGCAGGTAATCACTGGCAAAGCCAAAAAATAGAGGAATCGTTCATAATCTAAAAAGAAGCCAAACAGGTAGCTTTGTGCTGCGACAAGCGGAACAAGGATCGCTGATGCAAAAAGAACACTGGGCAGAGTGAAGAATTTGCCGGTTTGCTTTTTAGAAAAGGCAAAAAACAAAATAAGTGGTAGAATAGCAAGTCCCAATATCTGGGTTGAAACTAATCTTGTTTCCACAACTGCCTGCTTCATTACTGAAACATTACCTGTTATGGCACCTTCTGAACCAAAATAGACTGGAACTATGTTAACAAGATAGGGTGCAATCAGCACAACCCCCGTAAAGATGGGTAGGAGCCAATAGGTTGTCTTATTGATTGTTAAGCCTGTTGATTTGGAACAAACAGTGTTGCCTATTAGTGCAAACAAGGTTATTGTCAAAAAGACGATGGCGCTGAAAAGATGTGTTAAAAACAAGGCTGTAACAATCAGCGATGCGGCGATCAAATAGTTTTTTTGGGAAAGCTTGACAGGCTCAAAAAACAAGTAGAATAGAAGCGGAATTAGTGCCAATGCCACGATGTTTGGGTATCCCGCCCAGCTAAGCATCAAAATGTCGCTTGCTGAAAAAGTGATTAAAACTGCCACGACAAACCCTGCCAGTTCGCCCCACCCCCGTCTGACAACCAGAAAAGTGCACAGTATAATAAGCGTCGAAAATAATGAAGCCACCACCGCTTGTATGAGATAGTCAGGTGCGCCTGTCATACTTATGAGAAAAGATGTAAAGATGTGGTAGCCGGGATTTGTGGCAGAGAGCCCTCCACCCATGTGGTAATAGTTGTAGAAGAACGATGTTTTGGGTGCAAGTATAGAGTTTATGACGCTTTCATGTAGTCCTATGTCTGCGCCGGGTGGATAACCATGCATGGTCATTAACACAAAACGGTAGAA
The DNA here is from genome assembly GCA_031254875.1 of Candidatus Bathycorpusculum termitum. Lineage (GTDB taxonomy): Archaea > Thermoproteota > Bathyarchaeia > Bathyarchaeales > Bathycorpusculaceae > Bathycorpusculum > Bathycorpusculum termitum. The sequence goes on along the minus strand of JAIRTW010000016.1, from coordinate 4,757 downwards.
AAAACCGATCGTTACAATGGTTAACAGCAGGAGGCTGCTTTTTCTTTTATCAACCATTCACAGGCGCCTGTTGCATGGTGTATATTCAAAGTAAGTCTTAACAGTTTTGCTCGCTACAAACACGTTCTCCGAGCTCTTGTTATGACGTTTTGGTGTACCCCTATGTTGAAAGCTTATATTTGCGGTAGCCTTTAATATGTGATTGTAGTGAGAAGATGAAAAAATTAAGTATATGCAGGGTTAGCGCTTTATTGCTTCTCTTACTCTTAGGCCTGTCTTCAACAGCATCCGCTCAATACTACTACTATAACACCTCTCAGAATAATCTGACTATAAACGTGAATCTGCCTGGCGCCGGTTATGTAACTCCCGGTTCAGGACTCTACTATTACGGCTCCACTGTCGTAGTACGAGCATATACCAACCCCGGCTATGTGTTTGATGGCTGGTATCTAAATGGAATCTACCAAGGCAAACTATCAAGCATCCCCCTAACTATGACACAGGATTACACACTAACAGCCACATTTAGCGTGCGAACCGTATGCCTAACCATTACAAACAACCCCGGTCAAGGCGGAACAACCGTTCCAATAGCTGGCATATGGAACTACACTTACGGCTCCGCAGTCACCATCACAGAACATCCAGCCCCCGGATGCACCTTCAGTGGCTGGTATCTCGATGGCGTATACCAAGGACTCGGAACAAGCATAACCGTATCCATGACCCAAGATCACCAACTAGGGGCATTCTTTGCAGGAAACATAACTATGTCTCCACCCTCTGGATCAACTGAAACCCCTGCCCCACCACCTGCAACACCTAATCTCCCAACTCCAAGTTTAACATTCTACGGTGCAAGCTCAACCACAACATCCGGATTCAAAGTACAACTACAAGGAACCCTGGCCTACAACGCAGTAGGCCTGTCCGGTGCAGGCATAGCATTCTTATACAGCGCAAACGGTGGCTCAACTTGGCATGATTTGGCTTATTTAATAACCGACGACGGCGGGGACTTTTCTGCTGTATGGATGCCCTCAGCCTCTGGCAACTATATTATCAAAGGTATCTGGACTGGTGACGACGCATACTCCGGCGTTGGCACAACAGTAAACTTTTCAGTAGCCCCAATGGAAATAGAGGACAAACCCGGCACAGATGCAAACGTGTTCTCAGTGTCTTCAAACTCTACCCTTTCAGCTCTAGCTTTTGACTCAATCAAGAAAGAAATATCATTCACTGTATCCGGAGAATCAGGAACCTATGGTTTCGTTCAGACATGCATTCCGAGATCACTCATGCCAGTTGTGGCAAATCTTAAAGTATACCTAGACGGACAAGCCATATCCCACAGCACCCTCTCAGAGGGTGATGTATGGATAATAATCATAAACTATCACCACAGTACCCACACCGTCTCTATGAACTTAGACGCAGAATCTTCTCAGGGCGCTCCATTGTCTCTATCTCCTGTTGAAATACTAATAGTGGCCGTTATTGTATTGCTATCTATCACGATTGTAAGTGTGACTCTTTTGTTCAAACAAAAAAAACGACCAAAAAACCAATAACCCCTCTTTCCCCTCTTTTATGAAAACCTTTCAGCTCCTGGTTCAAACACGCCGATACATCATTAAAACATTAACTGTAGTTCCCTGTGAGTTTTTCTAATTACAAAGTGCATTCAGAGCATACAAATTATCGACTTTGATCTTGAAACGCTTGTATACATCATTAGCACGCTTAGCCGCCTCCATCGTAAGCACATAACCATCATAAACCTTACACTTCTGATTACGCAAAGCCAACAAAGCCCCCTCAGGCGTAAACTCAGAATCCCCAAGATCCCCCTGAAGCCTACGAAAAAAAACCGCCGCAACAAACGCCAAAAGAAGATGCCCCCGAAGCGTATCCTCCGACTGAACCCGAAGCGGCAAAAGATTAATATTATTTTTACACACATCAAACACCTGCTCAACCTGCTGACGCATATAATACAGCGGCAAAATCTTATCCTTAGCAATAGGCCGCGTAGAAACCAAAACAAACACCCCCTGCACACTCATCTGCCTATAAACATCAACCTCACTAAGGTTTTTACGACCCGCACACTCAAAAAGCCTGGCAGACTCCAAAGAAGACCGAGTCAAATCAAGCCCCAAATAAACATACCCCCTACAACCGGGCACAATCTCACAATCCACCCGCTTAACATAGGCATATCTCGTATTGCAGCAGACAAAATTCTCCTCACACCTCAACGTAGAAAGATACCGGGCAACAATCTCTTTGTACAAAATCCAGTTCGGACGCAACCGACTCACAAAAGAGATCTTTGAATCAAACATTTCTCTAACATTTTCTTCTGTGAGGTATCCCGCATCAAGAATAGCAAACTTGGTATTGATATTTAGCGCTTTTAGTTCCAAGAGAGTTTTAGTCAACGTGGAAACATCTATAATGTTTCCTGCAACGTAGCGAAAGTACAGCGGAAGATTGGTGCCTTGTTGTACGACGTAGATTAATCTGATTTCGTTGCTGATTTGTCCGTTGTGATTGCTGATTGCTGTTAGGGGGAAGTGGATGCTGTTGGGGAGTCCGGTGCTGTCAATTAGTACGTCGATACCTTCTTTTCTGTGGATGAGGAGGTTTGAGTATTCTTTGAAGAATGCGCGGTAAGAGTTTTCGGTTCCTATGGCGGTGAGCAGGTCGCTTATGCGTTGGCTTTCTAGGTTTGCTTTGGGGTAGAGTATGCGGGCATAGTTTCCGTTATACCATTCCATTGCGTTGTAGTTTGCCCTGTTGCACAGGATATAGAATGTGGAGGAGGGCTTTTATGGAGTCTTGGTTGTTGTATTTTAGGGTGTTGATGGCGGGGGTTAGTCCGATTTTGTTGATGTAGTGGTCTACAAAGTAGGTGTCGCCGAAGTCGAGTATGAGTTTTTCTTGGGTGTTTTTTCTTTTTATTGTGGGTATTATTGTTGTGGGGTTTGGTGTGTTGTAGGTTTGTGTGTTTATGTCGTAGGTAAAGATTCCTCGTTTTCGGTTTTGGTATAGGTGGTTTTTTTCGTCGATTACTCTGCCGAGGCTTGTTTGGGTGGTTTTGATTTTGCCGTTGATGCGTTGGGATTTGCAGATTTTGGCGTATTTGATTCCGTTTTTTATGTCGTATCCGATATACATGTTAACCTCGGCTCTCTTGCTGTAATTATAATTGTATTATAACCGTAACTTTTCAATTTTACCCCCATGACACCTATTAACGCCCAATACTGACCCCGTTTAAACATTCAGACAAAAATCTTAAATATAGTTACCCCCATATTACCCCCATGAAAAACATCCCGCAGCCAATACAAACAACCTACCAACAAATAAAACAACAACAAAACACACGCCTAGAACTAAGAAACATAAAAAACCACTACTACATCTACAAAGCCCAAAACCACTACAACAAACAAACCAAACAATCCACAAAAACCACCCAACTCATAGGCAAAATAACCCCCGACGGCACCTACCACCCCAAAAAACCAAAAACCAAAACCCCAACCACAAAAATCTACGAATACGCCAACACCCAACTCCTCCAAACCCTCTCCCAAGACATCCAACAAACCAAAACCAACATACCCCACAAACAAGAACTAATCGCCCTCTCCATAATACGCGCCACCCACCCAAGCCCCATACGCCTAACCCAAACCATATGGAACAACCTCTACCCCTCAACCAAAACAAACCTAAACCTCACCCCAAAAAACACAACAACCATACTCAAAAACATAGGCACCCAAATAGAAGAAACCTACGACCTATTCCACGACCTCACCCCCCAAGGCGGCATGCTCTTCTACGACCTAACCAGCATACTATCAAACAGCAAACGCCTCCTCCTAGCAGAGCGCGGCTACAACCCCGACTGGGAACAAAGTGGACAAATAAGAGTCGCCCTAGCCTTCTCCACTACCACTCATCTGCCCGTAGCAGTAGACGTATTTTATGGGTCGCTAAAAGAAGTAAAGATTCTCAACTATTTTAAAGAGCATTTTAAGGGTACCGATCTTGGGTTTATTATGGATCGGGGGTTTAATTCGTATGAGTTGTTATTGGAGTTAAAGGCGGCGGGGATTCATTATGTTGTGCCTTTGATGAAGAATTCTCAGTTTTTGCCTCCGTCGATTCAGTTGACGGGGATGTTTGAGTATGGGGGGAAGCGTGTGATTGGGTGTGCGAAGGTGGGTTGTGGGGAGTATGGGTTTTTGTATTTGTTTAAGGATCCGTCTTTGGGGAAGGTGGCTGATGAGTTTTTGATGCGTCAGGTGTATCGGGGTAAGTTGTCTTTGGAGGAGTATTATTTAGAGCAGCGGTTGGCGGGTGTGTTTGGGGTGTTGTCTGATTTGGATGTTGAACCGCGGGTGGTGTTTGAGCAGTATAAGGCGCGTGAGGAGATTGAGCAGGCGTTTGACTATATGAAGAATGATTTGGAGGCTGATAAAACGTGTTTGGGGTGTGATGAGGCGGTTCGGGGTTATTTTGTTGTGGTGTTTTTGGCTATGCGTTTGTATTTTAAGATTTTGATGCGGTTGCGTGAGCGGGGGTTGGTTGGGGTGGTGTCTGTTCGGGAGGTTTTGTATGTGTTGTCTAAGATGCAGATGGTTGTTGAGGTGGGTGGGCGGGAGTATTTGTGTGCTTTGCCGAAGAAAACTGAGGAGATTTATGAGGTTTTTTCCGACCTAATTAAAATG
>JAIRTW010000110.1 GCA_031254875.1 Candidatus Bathycorpusculum termitum | reverse complement strand
GACCCGACCCGACCAGCCAAACAAGTTCCAACCAGAAACCAAACAATAACAATCAAACAAGGGAGATCTAACAATGTGTGAACAAAAAATTTCTAAACAAACAAATCCCCAAACAACCAACCCCCAACTCAGAGTCTATATTGCCAACCTATGCAAATACAACCAAGGTGAATTAACAGGCGGTTGGCTAAATCTTCCAGCAACACACGATGAAATTCAAGCATTTCTAAAAAATCAAGTTGAACTAAACAACCTCCATGAAGAATACGCGATACACGATTTTGAGTCAGATTTTCGACTGGGTGAATATGAAAACCTCTATGATCTTAACCTGTTAGCTGTAATGCTAGAGCAGATGAGTGAACACGAGAAAGCAATCGCGGCAGCCTACTGTAGTGCCAATAGTCTAAAAGACACCTTGAGCATACTCAATACGTGTAAACAAATTGATGAGCTTTTCTATGTGGAGTTAGATGCTAATGCTTGGGGCAGTAGAGAAGAGAAACTTGGCTACGCTATAGTTGATGAATTTGATTCTGAGCTAAAAATGGCTCTGGAACAATGCAAGTTAGGCGCAGGTTTTTGTGCGTATGATTATTTTGATTTTGAAAAATACGGCCGTGACATAGCGCTTAGCGAGGGTTATTTTGCCTCTGATGAGCTGTTCATATTCTATGTCTCAGATATTGATGTCAAACTTTACACCGTTCGAGAAATAAAAGACGAGTTATGTGATGCTCGTTTAGAAGAGGTTTAAATATGGTGTTTTTATGGGTGAATATGAAAACAGAGAATAAATCGGCGTTAGTTCATAAATACGCCTTATCGTTCATGCAACAAATATTTTTCAGCAAAAAGCCGAGATTGTATGGAGTCTTGAGGGCATGTGATAAAAAGTGGTTGCCAGCAAAATTAGAGGAGATGTAGCTTCTTGTTTTGAAGTATGTGGCGGGGGTTGTGGACAAAGTTGGGCGGGGCTTGTTTGTTGATTCTGCCTTAAAACGTTAAGTGTACTTAACTTCCCGCTCTTTATTATATATTTTTATATATTTTTTGTCTGTTGAAGCTTTTTTAAGTGTACTTAATTATCGGATCGTGTGTTATGACCCAACTCATCCTTGTAGCGTCCATCTACTGATCGTACTATCGATAAGCAGGCGGCTTGTAATCTAAATATTTTGCGTAAGCTGGCTCTAAATGTTCTGCGTTTAATTGATGTGGGTAAAAAGGACGTTGGTATTGCTAAAAAGCGTAACATAATCGGTTGGAACCTGCCGAAATATTTTGAACATTCCCAAAAAGAGCCCCCATTAAACCGCTGCATTAAAAAAATTCTAGATTGCTGTGTTGCAAGTCCATCTTTATCGGTATATGTTTAAACATATCTAAACGTAATGCCTCTGTCTCACAAAATAATTATGTCGTTTAGTATTTGCTTAATTGGTATCTTAACAGTTGTTCGGTTACTCATACATTGTTCTTGTATGTAATCCGTCTCTTGTTTGAATTTATTTTGGAATTCGGCAGGGTTTTGAACTATGGTGGAATAGTTTAAGAATTATGCTCTTTGAATGGATGGTCACTGCAATGGCTTGTAGCAAAAACAAAATTATATTGAATGAAAAGAAATAAACAAAAAGTAATCACATATAATAAACCTCTACCACTAAATAGCTAAAACACATACAAAGTTGCTTTGGAGATATGAGAAATGGTAAAAAGTATTCATGGATTATCTAGAACTAGAAATGCGGGACGCACTTTAGCAGTGTTGCTTGCGCTGCTTATGTTCATATCAATACTCCCCCTGTCTGTGTTGGCGGTTGGGAGCGAATATTCAACTAAGGTACCCGATACAGGCGTCGATATTGGCTTTTCCACCCTTGATGATTGGATGGTGAGCACATACAACGTAATAGAGCCTTTGACTGAACCCATGGCAGGATCTATCGCTATATCGAACCGAGCCGGACTTGATGCCATACGAAATAATCTCGGCGGTAACTTCCACTTAACTGCTGACATTGATTTAAACGGCATAAATTGGATCCCAATTGGAACCTCTGCTGACCCTTTCATCGGTACATTCGATGGACAAGGCTATGTGATTCGCGACCTTTCTATTACTGAAGGCGTATATGTCGGTTTATTTGGTTGTGCTTACAATGCAACAATAAAAAACGTGGGTATGCAAGGTACCAAAATAAACTGTCCTATTGTTCTTAATGGGGCTGCGGGGTCTATATGTGGTTTTTCAGGTGATGATAGTCTAATCATTAATTGTTACAACACAGGTTCTATATTTTTCACTGGGGGATTCCCCGGAGCGGTTACTGCTGTGGGAGGTATTGCTGGCGCTAATCGTGGGTCTATTAAAAATTGCTATAATACGGGTTCAGTTTCAGGTTCAGGTTCACTTAGTTATGTTTTTGTAGGAGGTATTGTTGGTAATGACATTGGCGAAATCCTTAATTGTTACAACACAGGTTCGGTATCTGGTTTTACATATGGTTTCGAGTATCCTATAGGTGTAGGCGGTATAGCTGGTCGCGTAACAGACGCTAGTGATGTACGCGGTAGTGTGATACGCAGTTATAATACGGGTAATTTGCATATCTCTAGAGTTCTAAGTAACGCTGTTACAACAATTCCGGGAAGTATTGGGGGCATTGTTGGCGTGATAGATGGAGGCGTTCCACCCATTTCCAATTGTTACTGGAATCGGGATAGCTTAATGACCGGAACCCGTACAATAAGAAAGGGTTTAGGCATCCCCATTATTGATCCATATCGGTATACGAATCAAGTAGAGGATGTGACAAAAAGAGGTATAGGTGAAGGAACAGACACAACAATATCTCTCACAACTACTCAAATGCAAGGTCAATCTAATCAAGGTAATTTCGATGGCTTTGACTTTATACATGATTGGGCTTTTAGAAGCAACGAAAATAACAACTACCCCGTTTTGCGTATTCGTGCCACAGGTGTAACCTTAGATAACAGCATCGAATTAGATACTGGCGAGTCAAAAACACTAATCGAGAAAGTTCTACCTAATAATGTAGATCCCAATAACCGCGATGTAATATGGGTTAGTAGTGATACCAGTGTTGCAGAAGTCAACAACGGTATAGTAACCGCAACCGATTTCTTAGACTCAAATAGATTTCCGCCAGAAAGTCAACCAGCAGTTGTTACTATCACGGTGCGGACTGTAGATGGGAGTTATACCGCATCATGTCGGGTGGCGGTTAGGCAGCTTGCAGCAGAAGTAATTATAGAAAATAAAATTGGTTCGATTATGGAAGGTGAGCGTTTTCAGTTAAGTGCTATAGTTATCCCTGATAATGCTTATTTCCGTGAAGTAGTTTGGGGTAGTGACGATGACAGTATTGCTGCCGTAAATCCTTCTAATGGTGTAGTTACTGGAGTGTCCGAAGGTACGACAAGAATTTTTGTCAGGACAACTGATTTCACTGCACCACAGTTCGACTTCTTTGAGATAACTGTAACAGAACGCGACATCCCTATCGTGGATGTAACTTTGAAAAATAAAACGGTTTTGAATGTAGGTGAAACAGGGCCATTAAGGTTAGACTTTATTCCAGCAGATGCTACCTGTCGAAATATAACCTGGGATATAGGTGAAACTTCTGTAATCAACATTGAAGATTACGGAAGAAGTGCTCTGGTTGTGGCCGAAAATGCTGGAACAGCCGTAATTACAGTTACTATTGTTCCAACTTCAGGCGGGCCAATATATCGAACGTGTGAAGTGACCGTAACCGATAATGAAAAAGGTATTATTCCGCCCGTTATTACCACAGAGTTTTTGCCAAATGGAATAAAAAATCAAAGATACAACAATGGTGAGCCCTTTATTATTCAAGCAACCGCCTCTGATTTAACATGGAGCATAGAAGACGGTGAATTGCCTGACGGCTTAACCCTCTCACCGAACGGCGTAATTTCTGGAACGCCAACTGTTGATGGCATATTTAATTTTGTCATTAGAACGGAAAATATTTGGAGCGACAGCAGAGCTTTTTCTATTACTATAGGTGTCTTACCCGTTATATTGGATGATTCGTTTCCAATAGGTATTGTCAATACAGAATATGCTTATTCATTAACCGCAAGCAGTTCTACGCCAATAACATGGAGTATTTCAGCGGGAAGTTTACCACCGGGCTTGACTTTTGATGCTGAAACGGGCAGGGTTTCAGGTACGCCTCTTAGAGATGGTGAATTTTCTTTTTCTATAAATGTAACAAACAGCTATGGCAGTAGTCAAAAACATTTTTCAATTACAATAAAAACGTTGTATCGAGTACATGCCATATTTGTGTTAGACAAAGCTAGTTTTGAACCTATATCGGGTGCTGTTGTAGGTATTGATGGTGTGGATTATGTTTCTGACGATTTCGGAACAATGGTTATTGAAGATGTTTCGGGCATAAAAGTTGTGTACGCAAGAGCGGATGGTTACAGAACTAATATACAGCGATATACTATTATGAGCAATTCTCAACGGACAATTTTGCTTGAAACAGACCCCGGCGATCGTCCATATATAAGCCTGGCAACAGAAACAAAGAACGGCTTCGACCTAAGAACCCAAACCCTTCATTTTACAGAAGACAATCCCGAAATGATGGAGCTTATCGTTTTGGGCGAATGGATAAACCCCACAGCAAGGTACGAACTATATCAAAGCTCCTTCCGAGATGGCGGCAGCGATGTACAAGGTGTATCTATAACAGCACTCCCCAATTCATTTAACGAAATTCCAGGCGGCGCAGTATTCAGATTCGCCCCCGGATTATCACTACACCCAGAACGACCCGTAATGCTAAAAATGATATCAACCGACGGAACAGAATCACAACCAATAAAACTCAACATAGTAATCAGCAGAAAAAATCCTGTTTCTAATCAATATAATAATTCGTATGATGTTAATACTGTGACCGAGATGGATCTGTTTGGGATTGCCATCACAGACACAAATGGACAGGAATTCGCCAGACTTTTTCCTTTAGATTTTTCAATAGGAAAAGATTTTAAAAATGGTAAGATACCTGTAGAAATAAAATCGGAGCAAGAGCCTGATGGTTATAGGATAAGGGGAACGATCGGTTTTAAAGGCGGCAACGATGTTCTCAAACATGATAATGATTTCAACGAATTTATGAAGGATCTATCTGATCCATTATTATCAAGCGATCCTTCTTACAGAAAAGGGATAATAAACTATTATGAAAAACAAGGTTTGATGGATCGTCCCAAATGGTCCGGTGTTACAGATTTTGAATATAAAGTCTTAGGCTTTTTGGAAGTGAAACTCGACAACAACGGAAATGTAATCCATTATGCGGGTGGAATAATAGCATCAATGGAGGCAAGCCGTAGTTGGGGACAAACGCTTTTCATGGGGCCAATACCTGCGTATTACGAATTAAAACTCGCAGTTGGTGCAGAGTTTAGAGGTGAGTTAGGATTTTATTTAGAAGATGATGGTATGCATTTTGGATTGGCATCGGAAATAAAAGTAACAATTCCTAAAATCACCGTGGGCGGCGGCGTAGGAATACGTGGAATTGCGACAGTTGGCATAGAGGGTACTGCCGCATTAGAGATTAAAACAGGCGGACGCTGGAATACTGCTCATACAAGCATAGATCCAATATGGGAAGGTGCAATTACAGCTGAGGGTAATGTCAAAGTAAAAATTCTATTTGTTGTTGATTTTAAATGGACGTTTGCTAAGTTAAATCCCCCTCTAAAACTTTGGCCTCTAAACGATACTAGAGGCAGAGCTATGGCAATGGCTTTCAGCGATATCCCTGATGGTATGTATCCCGAAATATCTTTGACTTCACGCGATTATACTCAGCGAACATCTGCATGGAATGGTGGCGGGGGTAGTCAAAATATTGTTCGTGCATCCAGTAGCGGAATGGACAGCATAAATTCTTTGCAGACTTGGATAATGCCTGATACTATCCCTAAGCTTACAAAGGTTGGTGACGATTTTGTTCTTCTGTTCCAGTATGACGATCCGACACGAGAAATCGGGGATAACACGGTTCTTATGTATTCCATATACAAAAATGGGGTATGGTCTGAGCCACAACCTGTATGGGCCAATAATACAGCAGACTTGTTCTACGATTTTGTTGTCAAAGATGACGAGTTGTACGTTGTATGGCAGAAGCAAAAAACACAAGTCACACAAACAGATGCAATGAATTTACTTTATGAAGTATCCGAAAACTCGGAGATTGCCTTTGCAAAATTCAACAAGTCCACAGGAACTTTTGAAAATCAAATTTTTGTAACAAACAATGATGTTCTTGACATGTATGCCACTGTCGCCGTCAATGGGGACGAGTTAGCTGTTTTATGGGTCAGCAATGATGCAAGCGACCCGCTCGGTATGACTGGGACATATTCAATTATGAAAAGCAGTCTTGTCAATGGAGTTTTCAGCACACCAGTTAAGCTTTATGAAACAGACATGTTTGTATCCGAGCTGGCTGCTGGCTTTGTAGACGGCGAGCTCGAAGTTGTTTTCACTGCGGGCGATACCATTGCTGACACGTCTGGCTATATTTTAACTGCTGGAAAAGCGTTACAGTTTACTGGCGATGATTCGGCTATTGCGCTTAAGTACCAGGATGGTTTGTTTTATTGGCACTCGTTAGGTAGTGTTTACACCTTCGATCCCATTTCAAGGGTTGCAGCACGGGTAGAGATTCCTGATGTATATGCGGTCACATCATCATACAGCCTTGTAAAAGCAGATAATAAAGACGCAATAGTTTGGATCGACACTGATGGTGAAGCCTATACTATTAACGCGGCAATACACTTAGGTAATAATCGTTGGTCACTTCCGATAACTCTGTTAACTGTTGATGACGCGTCAATTTGGTTTGCAGATGCTGTTGCATCAGATAATGGTTTATGGAACATCATAATGAATACCATAAATCTGGATACAGAGATGAGCTCACTTGTCTTTGCTACTGTAACACCAAAAACAGAAACAGAGTTGCTATATGCATATGCAAATCAAAGAGATGCGCTTAACGGGTTGCAGTCTGTTTATGTTTCAGTAAAGAATTTGGGCGAAACAACAATAACATCCCTTAATGTAAACATTGCATCTGCACAAAAGAGTTATTTGACTGAAAAATTAAACTGCCGTATCGCGCCGGGATATACGGAGGATTTCATTGTTTACATTAATACTTCTGGTTTGAATGCGGTAACGGAGATGACTGTTCGTGTTGATGCTGATGGCGAGTATGATCTAAGTAATAATGTGGCAACGATACAGCTGGGTGAAGTTGACGTTTCAATAAAGGTAACTCAATATACTGTTGATGATACGGTTTTGGTTTCAGCGCAAATTAGCAATAAAGCAGCAACGCCTGCAACCGTAACTGTGCGTGTAATTGAGGATTCACTGGACGGCAACGTTATCCACACGGAAAAACTTGGAGTCATAAACCAGTATGACGATCGCTTATTCACGTACCGAATTAATTTGAATGATGTTGACTTTGGTGACGGGAAAAGTAAAGCCTTTTTCTTCAAAGTAGACACGATAGAGCCAAACTATAGTGAATTTAGTAGTTATGATCTTATTGTTGTGTATAAGCCGCAGACTTATGAGACTATTGATTTGCCCTTGAAAGACCTATCAATTGTGCATGCTACTTCTGTAAGCATTGATCAGGACTCGATTCATTTGAAGCTAAATGATGCTGTTTCTAATGCAGTTCGTTTGAGTGCTACTGTTTTCCCGGCAAGTGCTACATATAAAAATGTGCGATGGGAAGTTGAAAACGCGGATATAGCATATGTTGACCGTTTCGGCGTGATTCGAGGGCGTAATGTAGGGGAGACACGGGTATCTGCTATCACTTATGATGGTGAGCACATTGATATCGTTTCAGTATTTGTAACTGCAGACGAACCCGAGCGGTATTTGTTGAGTATAGTTGCTGGAACCGGTGGGAAGCTTGTAGCAGATGTGTGTGGTCAGTATGAAGAGGGAGCGCAAATAGCGGTATCTGCTGTGCCCGATAGTGGTTATGTTTTTGGAAAATGGGTAACGTCAAATGGGGGTAAATTTGGTAATGAAAACAGCGCGACCACCCTGTTTACGATGCCCGCTGGTGACACCACTGTGACTGCCCTATTTGTGTGCCTTGAGGAAAAACCGGCACTCGACCCGATCTGGTATATCACGGTAGAAAACGGTGAGCTGGCGGTTCGTCTCAACGACAACGTGCCCGCTAGCCTAACGGCGGACGATTTCTGGATCGTTTGGGACAACTCCGACAGTGGCTACAACCCTTTGACAGTTACTGATTTTCGGTGTGTTGGCGGCTGGGCCTATTTTACCTTTGGCAAAATCGCGCAGACCGACGTAAATCAGCAAATCATTTTCTACGTGGGTTTCATAGCCAGCCAAAACGACGGTCACCGTGCCGAGCTGTTCATTGAAGCAAAGCCCATAGTGCCTACATTGGTCAGTGTGACTCCTTCGGCTTGGGTACAACAACTCACTGGCAGCCAGAACCATCTATACATAACGGTGACCGAGGGCTACTCCGATGGCTCCGTGACGAAGGTCGAATGGGACGGCCGGATTAGCAACAACGCCGCCGGTACATATACGGTCGGTCCGTACAAGGTCTATGTCGACACCAAAGGTAACACACAGATCCACGTCTGTTACCTCGTAGAATAAAATCAAAAATTTAGCGGTGATAAACCGCTTTTTCTTTTTCTATCTGGAACTCGTAGCAATTAAAGTATGCGTCAATTGTATTGTTTATGATTTATGGTGGTTTACATAATTATCCAGTAAAATTCTGTCGAGTTATTTTTATATTTGAGGTTATTAAGAGTGTTGATAAGCAAACAGATAAAGGTTAAACTGTTTGTCTGCTGTTAATACTCTTTGGAAGATTATGCGTGAGAGAAAGTAAATATTTTCAATACTGTGGTGATCGATCTTAGTCCTAATTGTTTGTGCATCCTTAACTACCTTTATAGTCAAACGTGGTTGTCTTGATTGTATATGGTTGAAAAACATAACATAGGTAAAACTTTACACCCGATTTACGTGTCAACCACGATAATAAAGTTTGGACACTGTAGTTCTGCAACTGGTTTTTTCTTTTCTGAAAATAATGAAACATATTTAGTAACAAATAAACACGTAATTGATAATTGCATAACTAGTGATATCGATGAAATAAAGATAATGCTTCACACTAACAGTTATGAATTAACGGATAATGAAGAAATAGCAGTTAAACTTTATGACGGTGCTGGAAATAAGAAATGGCTTGAACATGAAACTCAAGAGGTTGATGTTATTCTCATTCCCGTAAAGTTAGAAAGTAAACACGTTTATGCTCCATTAAGTAGAGATTTTATTGCGGCGAAGGAGTATCAAACACTTTTTGAAAAGATATTGGTTGTCGGCTATCCTTACGGGTGGTATGATGTTCGCAATAATTTGCCGATAATCAGAGTTGGAAATTTGTCCAGCCCATTTGGAATTGGTTTTAACGGGGAAAAATTCATGATTGGCGATGTGATAACTCATCCCGGTATGAGTGGCGCACCGGTTATAATGCAGTTAGTAAATCCCGTTACCAAAGAAAATAAACAACTCTTTCAAACAAGGTACGTGTTAATTGGAATATACTCAGGACAATCGCGTATTAATCACATTGATGAGAAAGAACGGCCGCAACTAATTACAATTTGGTTTGCGGAATTAATTTTCGAAATTCTTTCCAACCTACATTAATGTTTTTAGTAGCTGATTTAAAAAACTCAAATACAGTTCGATATTTTTTGTTATTTTAATTATTTATCGACTGATAATTACAAAGCCCTCAGTTCTGCATTGTACATGGAAACAATCTCAAACTCGGTATTGTTCACACAGGTACTTCTATGGGTGGGAACAGATGAGTGACCTCTAAGTTTGGTAAATCCTTGACAAGATAAACTTGCTTATTCTATTCTCAGAGTCGGCAGAACAAACCCCGACCGGTGGTTTAGCCACAACAGTTATTCTTCTTCGTTCTGTCTTTCAGATTCCTCTATCAGGTGAAGATCGGGCTTAAGCGCTGGGTCTATATCTTCTTCTGATGAGTATGGCTGATTCCATTCGGGATAGTTTTGTTCGAGTTCTCTAGCGGCTTTCTCGTACGCACTATGAGCGGTATCTTTTGCCTGTACTGTTTTAGCTCTGCCGTACTCAACTAGGGCATCATGCACCTAAGAAAGATGCGGTTATAGCAACTTACTTTTGATAATCTATCATAAGGCCTCTCAGGGAGAATACTGCGTTATATTGAGGCGAACATACTGTTTTGACCGCATTATAGTTTAGTTTTGGCTGTATTCGGGTGAATGTTAAATGGATTTTGGAAATAAAGCGAAATATTCGGTTGAACTGACCAAAAAATAGCGTAATAGACGCGCTACAACAAAAGGTCCAGAAAACAACTAAAACACCCAACCATAACTTATAATCCAGTCAAAACAATACGCAAACATGCCTTCAATATGGTTGTTGAACAAAAACAGCACAAAAACTAAATTTCAATGAAAACGAGTGTGCTCAAGTCTAACAAACTATACTGCTGAATACATACCAAAAAACTTTTCATGCGTATGTCGTGGTTGGCAGGGTTTGTTTTTAGTTAAACTTGATGTTTTGTTTTTCTAAAAATCAGGTAAAAACGAGAAATAATGCTTTATGCAGGGGTCATTTGTGTTTTTATTGGTTTGAAGTCTAAAAAACATGTTTTCGGAGGTTGCCAAATATTAAACAAAACCCTGCTCAGTTAACTTCTCTACAAACATCCTCCACGGATAACGACTACACAAAAGAAACAGAGTTACCCCAAGCAGAACAAATGCAGTAATGATTCCGAGCATGGGTAAAAGTAGCGAAAGTACATAAACAAAGAAAAAAACGCCATATGGAATAGCCGTTACCCATTGTTTCAAATTTGTCTGAGTTTGTATCATTTGTACTTCCTCTCTAAGTTGAACAACGTTAGTTATAGACCCCCAATATAGAGTAAATATTGTCAAACAAGGTATTGTTATCAAAATCGAAATAATCGGCAGGATTGTTTGGAAACCAAGAAACATAAGAATTATGTTAGCAATTGCAAAAGGTAAAGCTATGGAAAACCAAGATAAAGCTTTTGCAACTGAAACGTAACGGAAATACAACATTGGATCCATTGACGTAAAAGATAGCCAAGCTCTTTCTTTTGACAAACCCCGCTGGTAAGTACTTGTAATAAAAAACATTAAAGGCAAAAGATGTAAAGTTACAACTAAATTAACATTCTCCGCAGCTAACTGAGGCAACAATAGAACGTAAATCAAGGCAAAAATACACGATAAAATAATAGGACGTGATAGTATGTTAATAATGCGGTCCATCAAAGTTGTTTTCATACTGAACGTTCCTGAAGACTTTACAGCCGAAAAGTTCAGAGAAAAAATAGCTCTAAAACGGCTTATACCATTAAAAACTCTGTTTTTTTCCATATCCGAAGAAGAAGCCCTAATTAAATCGTTCATAACTTTAAACTCAATATTTGATAGTTTCTTAAGAGCTATAACTGTCGATAATATCGCCGAAATTAATAACACAATTGAACCATAGAGTATCTGTTCAGTGAAAATTGAACCCAGTGAAAAAGGGACGCCCCATAAGGCAGATAACACCCATAAACTCAAAAAAGCACCCAATACAATTTTCATTTTTTTTGATAAAACACTAGCTATGACATCAAGAGAACTAAACAATACTGCCAACGCAACAAGGTCAACAGGCAACAGAATATAGCTAAGTCCACCGCCAATTGCCAGCGCAACTGAGACTAATATACCAAAAAACACAACATTTGTAAATATAAACGATATAATTTGAACAAGATACAGATTTAGAGCAAGCTCTTTTTTCTCAATTGGAAGTGTTAAGAGGTAGTCTCTATCCGATTTCATGACTCTCATCCCTCTGCCTAAAATCGCAGTAGCAAGCAAAAACACTGTGATGCCTACCCCATAATATTGAAGTATAGGCTTAAACATAAAACTGACAGAGTTAGCTAAGATACCGCTGATGCAACAACCGACAAGCATTAATACTGTTACAGCAATGTGTGATTTAGAAAAACGTGTATATAACAAAAATTTTATAAGTTTATTGTGCACCTATCATCATCCTAGCGACAATGCTCTCGATGGGTTCTTCGGCGGCACCTAACTTTTTAAGTGCATCTATACTACCTTCCCAAAGAACAGCGCCCTTGGCGAGCATTATTACATTTTTGGTTAGTCTACTTGCTACCGACATTATATGGGTTGAAACCAATGAAGTGACTGATAGAGAAGTTAGTAACGTTATCACTTTTTCCTGAGTCGGGATGTCTAAATAATTTAAAGGCTCATCAAGCAACAATACCTTGGGTTTATGAATGATAGCTAACGCCAAAGCCAATTTTTGGGTGGTTCCTCTTGAAAGTTTTCCAACTTTGGCTTTCTCGTATTCCCTTAAATCAAAAAAATCAAGTAAACTATCAGTGGTTTCTTTGACATTTTCAATTTGTCTTAGAGTACCGACATACTCAAGATTCTCACGTACAGAAAGCACATGATAAGGTGATGCATCCTCGGGCAAATATCCCATTATCGATCTTGCCGCCACAGACGAGGGGGTAACCCCGCCTATTGTTACTTCACCTAAATCGGGATTGAGAAAACCTACAAGAAGCTTTAAAGTTGTAGATTTGCCAGCGCCGTTAGGACCAAGCAACGCAAATTTTTCGCCATACGGTATTTTAAAACTAAGATTTTTCAATGCAACAGTATTACCAAAACGTTTGGAAACAGCATTAACCTCAATACAAGTCCTTTGCTTATCCATAAATTTCAGCTTGTTTAATGCTTATCTCCCAAAACAACAAGAACTTACTTTAACCTTTCGGAGTTTTCGGTAGTTTGTCTTGTACGGAAATAATTTCACCCCCCACCAGTATGCATGGTTAAAGTCAAAAACAAGGGAAAACTTAAGTGGTGTCTGGAAAAACATGCCGCAGGTAAAGTAACGGTGAAATGGGC
>JAIRTW010000102.1 GCA_031254875.1 Candidatus Bathycorpusculum termitum | reverse complement strand
TGTTGGTTCGTTTGTCGTGTTGGTTTATGATGCCCATTGTTACCACTTCATAGTTAGGTGTTATAACGCATAACTATGTTGTGGGTTATAAATTTTTTGTTTTTGTTTTGTGGTGTTATGTGTGGTTGTTTTGTGATTTTTTGAGTTTTTGAGGTAAAATCGGTGTTTTTAAGTTTCATTTCTCAAATAAGAAAATAGTTATGTGTTTCGGGAATGCAGGTTATTTTCGAAAAACAGTCTAAATTAGGCGTAAAATTGCTTGCCTGTGGGTTATTTTTCAGAGTTCAGGTTAATAACTTGCAAAAATGAACATAGATTAGTGGCTCAGTGGCTTCTCAATGATGCTGACAGAACCGTTTTTGCCCAGCCTTAGTTGTCTCTCGCCTTTGAACATGGCGACATGAGCATTCTTGACTTCGATAAAATCGCCGGCATGTATTGTGTTAATCTGTTGGTCCCAGAGACATAAAAGGACCTGTCCTGTATCGTCTTGGATTACGGCGTTTGAGACAACGGCGTTGTCGCGGAATTGCGTGTGAACCTTTGCGGGTTCTGCCACCTCAACCACCTCAGCGGTTACGTTGATTTTTTTCATGCCGACCCGGAGGTCCTCAATTTTTATGTGTGAAGGCGCGGGGTTCTGTCTTGCAATTTCTCTGCGTACTCTGCCGGTATCCATCGAGCTATCAAATGATATATCACTCCTTGTGAGAGTATCTTGAGGAACTCTAAACTGTGCGATGACTTTACCTTCTTTAGTTAATAGAAAAATGGCCTGATCAGCTACGTCGCCGCGATGCTCCACAGTTAACTCTCCCACTGACCTTTTGCCATCATTTTTGGACTGCACAAGAGCTGCGAAAAGTTCAGTTGGATAAACATCGTGCTGTGCCGAGATGAAGGCAAGCTGGTCTTCAAGCGTTGGTTTTTTTGGTTTCATTCTTTCAGTACCTCCACTTTTTGGTTGGCGAACTATCTGAAAAGAGCAAATTAACTGGAGAAATTTACCTTTTCCCGATTAAATTCTGCATTCCTAAATAATGTCATGAGCCTATATAGGTGTAACTCTATAAAACCATAAGATTCACAGGAAAACACATGTTTATGCAATAGCACATGGTCCTCCAAAACATAAAAAGCCTACACCGTACATAATTGTATCATTTCTGCTCTTTTTTGGTGTTTACTAATGGAGAACCTAGAAAAATTAAAAAGCCTTACTAAGGTTAAACTCAAAAACCTTGACAAATGCTTCTACCCTAAAATCAACATAACTAAGGGGCAAATTGTTGAATACTACATCAAGATGGCACCAAAGATTCTTCCCATTATCGCTAATCGCCCCCTAGTTTTAACACGTTATCCTGATGGAGTCGACGGGCGCAAAATGGCTTTTTTCGAAAAAAACGCACCTCAAGGCACCCCTGAATGGGTTAAAACAGAACCTATCTACTCATCATCAACCAAGCGAAACATCAACTACATAATCTGCAATGATCTAGACACCCTAATTTGGCTGGCGAATCTGGCGGCACTGGAGATTCACATGCCCTTCTCCACCATCAGCAACCTAAGCCATCCCGATTTGCTCTTTTTCGATGTGGATCCCGAAACGCCTGCAACAATAGGTGATGCCGCCGAAGTTGCTTTACTCCTCAAAGATAAACTCTGTCGCATGGGACTTACGCCGTTTGTGAAGACGTCAGGCAAGAAAGGCCTACACGTCGTCATCTCCCTCACGCCTCGTTGGGGCTTTGAAGAAACAAGGGCGTTTGTGCACCAAGTCGGCATTGAACTGGCAAAAGAACACAGTATTGTCGCTTCTGAATTCAAAGACACAAAGACGCCTGGCAGAGTCTTTATTGACTATCTCCAAAATTCGCCTATGCGCACCATGGTTATTCCCTACAGTTTACGTCCCACGTCTGATGCGACAGTTTCAACGCCGCTGGAGTGGCATGAAGTCAAAAGAGAGCTTGATCCCTCGAATTTTAACATCTCTAGCGTAGTAGCACATAGAGCTGATCCTTGGCGTGACCTCCTTAAACACCCTGAAACCTTGCATCTTTAAACATCCAGTTTGAGTGCTCTTAGAAGTCAACACGCTTTATGCTGTCTCTTGCTATGTTTGAGCGCGTATGAATATAGCATGTTGCACTGTAACAGTTCATCCGTTCTGCCGTGCCGAAAATAATTAAATTCTGCAGGCCGCCAAGCCTATACACCCCTATGGGGTGCCGAACTCTGTAGCCATGACTATCTGTAGCCGTTGTGGAGTAACAAAAGAGCAGATGGATAGGTTAAGGATGAGGCTAAGATGGAGATAGGCTTAAGATTAAACAGCGTCTTTACTAAACAATGCTGATCCCTTTCCAGTTAGGAATTTGTAGCTGAGTGCCGCTGCTAAAATGGTAATTGGGATGACTAAACTGTAAGACCGTATGATGTGGGTTGCGAAAAGACTGGGGACTATGGCGATTAGAATTAACCTGCCTAAAACGCCTGCGGCGACTCCAATTATTACACTTATGACTGCTTTGATGGCTTGCATTATTGTCCTGTGGTTTAATGGATCATCAGATTTAAACAATTAGGCCATTGCAAGTAGCCTTTTTCTTTATAGTTCGCTGAGTGTTCTTCATGCCCTGACTGCTTTTAACCGTGTGTAGTCTCGGTGTCTTCATAGTATAGGCAGGGTAACAGGAAGACAAATCAACCAAACAATTAAATAAAAAAAGAGAACTACATCATCTACATATAACATAACAATCATCATTAAATCAGAATCTTGGACGTGTAGGTATGCAGTATCGGTTTGTTCCTAAAAACGGCGATAAACTATCGGTGCTCGGATTTGGATGTATGCGTCTTCCCCTCAAAGGAGAAACTGTCGACGAATCCCGCGCGATTAAACAAATCCGCCTTGCTATAGACAACGGCGTAAACTATGTTGACTCCGCTATGCCCTACCACATGGGCGAAAGCGAAAAAATACTTGGTAAAGCCCTCCAAGATGGCTACCGCGACAAAGTCAAAGTTGCAACCAAACTCACACCCTTTATGCTCCAAAAACCCGATGACATGCAGAAAATGCTCGACACTCAGTTACAGAAGCTCCAAACCGACCACATCGACTACTACCTCCTCCACGGTTTAGACGAAACGAATTGGAAAAAACTGCAGGGTTTTGGAGCACTGAAATTTCTTGAGAAAGCCCAAAAAGAAGGCAAAATCATCAACCAATCCTTCTCATTCCATGGCTCACTTAAAACCTTTAAAGAGATTATCCAAGCCAACGACTGGGTTATGTGCCAAATCCAATACAACTACCTCGACGAAAGGCTACAGGCAGGAACCGAAGGCCTCCAGTTTGCGGCAACCCATAAACTTGCGGTTGTAGTTATGGAACCTCTACGGGGCGGCGGCTTAGCCCAAAGACTGTCCACAGACGCCAAAAGATTCTTCGATGATGCACCCGTGAAGCGAGACCCTGCTGAGTGGGGCTTGCGGTGGGTATGGAATCACCCCGAAGTCACCGTTGTGCTCTCAGGCATGAACGACGAGAACCAAGTGGCAGAAAACATAAAAACCGCCAAAACAGCACTGCCAAATACCCTGACCCCAGACGAATTAGGGATAATTAAGAATGTTGCTGATGCATATCGTCGGCTCCTCAAAGTCAACTGTACCGGTTGCCAATACTGCCTGCCCTGCCCAAGCGGCGTAAACATACCCAACAATTTCCAAGCATACAACGACCTCTACCTTGGCAACCCCCAACAAGCCCGCAACATGTACGCCATGTTCCTTATGGGCAAAATGACCGGTATCCGTGCAGATGCAACACTATGCAGAAAATGTCAACAGTGTGTAGAGCGTTGCCCCCAACACATCAACATACCCACAAAACTCACCGAAGTCGCAGAGAAACTAGATGGAGTCAAAACCGAAGAAATATAGTTACCTTCGAGGAAAGATAAAGTAGCGAAAGGCGATAAAATAACTAATGGTTGAGACAGCAGATGAAGAAGGCTGGAATGGCTGACTGATTTTTTCCCACGGCCTTTGAAAAGTTGCTGATCTCTATCCATTTGATTCCACAAGCAGGCTCAAACGGTTGTCTATTTCACACTGCCCAAAAAAGCAAAAGTCAATCAGCTCTGTCAGTGTTGTAATACTCCTAATTCTATAAACATCGATGTCGATCGGGGAAAAAGCTGTAATCAGTGATGTAAACAATTAGCCAACACCCCCGTCATCTCATGGACTGGTTTTTTCCAAAAAAGATTAAACCTTTGGGTTCCATATATTTTTAGACGTTTTTGGAGACATGCTTTTTGGGTTTAGAACAAAAAGAAGCGGAACTGCCGCAAATCGAGTTATCAACCGAGAAAGCCAGTGCGCCAGCTCCGAGTCGCTCGATTTGGTCGGGTTCAATCACAATCGGGTTAGTTAATGTGCCTGTGAAACTTTACTCAATGGTTTACGATAAGGGTATAGCTTTTCATTTCCTTCATAAACCCGATGGGCAGCCCGTAAAATACGTTAAAATGTGCACTAAAGACGACAAAATTATACCTTGGAATGAAATTGTCCGCGGTTACGAAGTCGCCAAAAATGAATATATCGCCTTTGAAAAGCAGGAACTCGACGCCATCCGCCCCGAATCCGACAAACGCATCCGAATACGCAAATTTGTTGACTACTTCGCTGTTGATCCCATCTACTTCGACCGTACCTATGCCCTTTTGCCTGATAAGAGTGAAGACGTCTACAGCCTGCTTCTAAACGCTCTCCAGCGAACCAACAAAGCCGGTGCTGGACGTATAACTTTGCGCACAAAAGAGTATCCCGTTCTACTTCACACCTACAAAGGTGCACTGATATTGACTACTCTGCGGTATACCTACGATGTGGTTGACCCCCAAAATTTCGCAGTTCTTCACAAACTAACAGAACCCCAAAAAACCGAACTGGATTTGGCAATAAAAATCGTATCTGACCTCTCAGGTGACTTTGACCTCGCCGAATTCCAAGACACCTACAAACAACGCATCCTAGAGTTGGTTAACAAAAAAATCAAAGGTGAAAAAATCACTGTGGAGAAACCACCCGAAACAGAAGCCAAAGGTCTCATGGTTGCATTACGAGAAACGCTCAAGCAGCTGGAACAAAAATGACCCGCCGCATCTACAAACCGATGCTCGCAAAAGCCACATCCACCGCATTTACCGATAAAGACTGGATCTTCGAGATTAAATGGGACGGCTTTCGCGCCATCGCCTATGTGGAAGAGCCTTTTAGTCTAAAGAGCCGCAACGGAAAAGAACTAAAAAACATTTTTCCTGAACTCATTGAAATCAACCAATTAGCCCACAACATAGTGGTGGACGGCGAAATCATCGTTATGCAAAACGGTAAACCCGACTTCCAAACACTGCTAAAAAGAGGACAAACCGCTCCAACAGAACAAAACCAAAGGTCAGCTAAACGAGCTCCCGCTATCTATATAATTTTTGACATTCTAGAAAAAGACGGTCAGGCCCTCACTAAACTGCCCCTTATGGAACGCAAAAAAATCTTAACCCGTTCTCTCAAAGAAGGCTCAAACGTTATCCTGTCTGATTTCATCGAGGAAAAAGGCGAAACCTACTATCAGCTATCAATAGCAAAAGGCTTAGAGGGCGTTATAGCAAAAAGAAAAAGCAGTCTCTATGAGGAAAACCTGCACACCGGGAGCTGGCTTAAAATTAAACGGCTTAAAACTTGTGACTGCATAATTTTCGGCTACACACAGGGTAGCAAATCTAGAGAAGCAACCTTTGGTGCGCTATTGCTTGGTGTATATGATCCTGAGGGTAAGCCGATTTATTTAGGTAAGGTCGGTTCTGGTTTTAGTCAACAGATGCTTATGCTTTTGTCGGCTAAATTTGAAAAAATAAAAACCGATTTTGTTCCCTTTGAACCCGAGGCTGGTGACATCGTAGTTTGGTTGGAGCCCAAGATAGTCTGCGAGGTTATCTACCAGGTGTTGACTTCTGACACTAAGTTGCGGATGGCTCGTTTTCAACGTTTAAGAGAGGATAAATTCCCAGCAGAATGTACCATAGATCAATTAACTGAGGAAAAAACCATGAGTATGCAAACAGAGCGGCTCTTTGAGTATGCCGCGAAACGGAATTTTGAAAAAACCCCCGAACCCAAAGGCGGAGGAAAAAAGAGTGAAGCTCTCCTTTATGTTATTCATGAGCATCACGCCCGGCGGCTTCATTGGGATTTGCGCTTAGAGAAGGATGGGGTGCTCAAAAGCTGGGCCGTTCCCAAAGGTATCCCTGAAGTTCCCAAAATACGTCACTTAGCTGTCGAAACCGAAGACCACCCCTATGAATATGGTCGCTTTGAAGGGATCATCCCCAAGGGACAGTACGGTGCAGGAATCGTTAAAATCTGGGATAAAGGACATTATATCCCTAAGGCCTGGGAGCAAGATAAAATCGAAGTCAAGCTGGACGGGGACCGTTTACATGGCAACTATGTTTTGGTGCGCCTCAAAAAATCTGAGGAACAAAAGAACTGGTTGCTACTTAAAGGCAAAGATCCCCCGGGAAACAGTTAGCAACCGGAACTTTTGGAATTTACCCATATAACTCTGTTTTAAACGATAAAAATTGACTGTTTTAATAAAACAAACCCGAATCTTTTAACAAATTTACTCATATGTTTACCCCTATGTAACTCCCCTCGCTTACCATACTTAAAACCGTCTAACAAAGAAAAACCCAAAAAACCACCCCAAATTGAACTTAGATTTTATAACCTATGGGTAAAACTCAAAAGTTCAGGTAGCAAATTACAAATCAGCCAATTGATTGGTACACGAACCGATGGCACTGGGGCTGGTACTACCCCCTATTAGCTGGTGCAGATGTCTGGAGGGCAGCTTCTATATATCCCGACGGCTAAAGTGATATTGTTGGCACAGAGCAAAAGAGTAGGTGAGCATGATATTTTTTAAGCAGATTCAGCAGCACGGCGACAATTTTTCCTATATTGTGGCTGACGAGGAAACCAATGAGGCGGCGGTGATTGATTCAAGCTACAATGCTGATGCAGTCATCAAAACAGTCAAAGCCAAAAATTTTACCCTCAAATATATAATCAACACCCATGGGCATTCCGATCACACCGCCGGTAACACGGAACTTCGCTCCATCTTTGGAGCAAAAATAGTTGCCCATAAACAATCCCAAGTTGACAGTGACGTCCATCTCGAAGATGGCGAAACATTAAATGTTGGTACAATACCCCTAAAGGTGTTCTACACACCCGGTCACACACCCGACAGCATATGCCTCTTAGTAGATAACCAAAAACTCTTGACCGGTGACACACTGTTTGTGGGTGAATGCGGCAGAACGGATTTGCCCGGCGGTAACGCAAAGAACCTCTATGACAGCCTCTTCAATAAGCTCATAACCTTCGATGATAAAGTGGAAGTCTACCCCGGACACGATTATGGCGCTAAGCCTTTCTCAACTATTGGTGCTGAGCGGAAAACAAACTATGTCCTCCAACCCCGCACCCTCCAAGCTTTCCTTGATTTCATGAGCCAGCCGTAGTCAATTATTGCAGACGTTTCGCTATCCACAAGCATCGAATGGTTCTATGAATCATTAAGCCGCAGAGGGTAAGTCTTACGCTATTTAAGCCACCAATCGTCTGCTAAAAATACTTAAAAGCCCGGGGTTAGCTTGATAAATACCCTGCAATGGGCAGAGTTCCCCCGAAGTCCCGCTTTAAACGCTGTAAAGTGCAAGTTGCAAGCGCATGCCACTACACAGTTTATCTGTGCAGAAAACAAAACTTAAAAGAGCTCAATCGGTATAATGAAGACTGTAATGAAAACCTGCTTTATCTGTCTATGGCGAAGTCTATTCATGAGCCTTAAGGCTTCAGTTTTCACTGTAGAAACCTGTCAGTTTATGAACTCTAGTTTTGCAGAGCAGAAAATGGATTGGGGCCGTCTATGTTAGTGATTTTTGAAATAATCTCCATTGCGTTATTGACGGTTCTGCTCTTTTGGTCAGTGTATAACGTTTCCATCATTTATGTGGGCATAAGAAACAAGCGGAAAATCCAAACTGCCCCTGTCTCAAGCAACCCCGTCCAGGAGCTTCCAACTTTTTCAATAATCGTTCCCACCAAAAACGAGGAATCCGTAATCCACCGTTGCCTAAACGGCATCATGAACATAGATTACCCCAAAGATAAACTGCAGGTGATCGTGGTTGACGGCAACTCAGCGGATAACACCTTTGCTATATGTGAAGAATTTAAGCAACAATATCCAGACAACATCACCGTTATCCGCGAGCAAACCACCAGCGGAAAACCCGCCGCACTCAACCTTGCATTGACCTATGCCACCGGCGATATAGTGGCAGTCTTTGATGCCGACAGTCTGCCCGAAAAAAATGTTCTCTCCAAAGTCTCCTTCTACTTTAACGATAAACAAATCACCGCTGTTCAAGGCATGACAACCTCGATTAACGAGAAAAGCAACATTCTCACAAGGGTTATCTCTGCAGAAGAAAAAGCCTGGTTCCAAATGCTCATGAGCGGACGAGAAAAAATGCGGCTGTTTGTTCCCCTAAACGGAAGCTGTCAATTCATCAGACACAGCGTACTAACCGAGATGGGCGGCTGGGATGAAAACTCGCTCACCGAAGATGTTGAATTAGCTCTTCGGCTTGTAGAAAAAAACCACCTCATCAAATACGCACCTGATGTCTGCTCAGGGCAGGAAACCCCAACTGCACTCAGAAGCCTCGTTAAGCAACGGGTCCGCTGGTACCGGGGATACATGGAAACCGCCCTAAAATATGGCCGCCTCCTCGAACATATTAGCAAACGAACCATAGATGCAGAAATCTCTCTTGCGGGGCCATTCATGATGGTAGTGTCGTTACTAAGCTATCTCAATTGGTTTTTAGTTGCCCTATTTTTCTCTCAGAGTACACCTGTTTTAAACTTCACTGGATTAGTTATCGCGTTAACGGCAGTTTCATTGGTCTCTGTTGGAATTGGTCTAGTTACCTCAGAGAAACCTATCAAACCTCAAAACATACTCTGGATACCTTGCGTCTACGTTTATTGGCTTGTTCAGATGTTTATTGCAGGCTGGGCATTTTTAAAACTGGTGTTTAGAAGCAAAAGAGACTGGACCAAAACCGCAAAAACCGGTGTTGCCGCTCCAGGAGATCCCTCAAAGAAGAATCGATTTTTCTAAGTGCTCTGCACGCACTTTTAGCGATATAAACCATCAGTTTTATCACCAACCAGCTATCTTCTATTAGGGTTAACCAACAGAACCTAAAGGGCGCCAGAAAGGAAGCTGAGCCCAGTGAAGAACACCATCGTTTCTAAAACATAATTGGATCATCCAGAGCGCTATGGCTTTGTTAGAGTTTTTAACATGCTTCCCGTCTGGTAGCCCTCTAAATCGAAAGTGACATACAAAAACCCCCGTTGCTTAAGCATCAAAACAACTTTTTCCAAAACGACCTCATTAAAAAACAGGTGCCGCTCTTCCGCGTTGACTTCGATGCGGGCTAAACCGTTATGGTCTCTGACACGGAGTTGCCGTATAGGTACTATAGCCCTGATGTCTTGCTCAGCTTGATTGATACGGTTGAGCTTATCTGCGGTTATAGGCTGATTGAAGGGTATCCGTGAAGCTAAGCACGATAATGATGGCTTATCATGGACGCTTAGCCCCAAGTTTTTGGCGGTTTCGCGGATTTCTGTTTTGGTGAATCGGCATGCTACCCATGGACTATAGACATCTTGGGTTTCCTGTACTGCTTGAAAGCCGGGTCGGTGGTCATCTAAATCGCTGAAGTTTGTTCCTTCAAACACCGCACTAAAGCCGTGTAAGTGGGCGAAGTTGAGGAGTTTTTGAACGAGTTCTTTTTTGCAGTAATAGCAACGGTTCGGGGGGTTTTTTTGAAAATCTTCCTTTTCCAGTTCATTGGTTTGGATAATGTAGAGTGGGATGCCTATGGTTTGGGCCGATTTTTTGGCATTCTGTAATTCCTCTGTTGTGTAGGTGGCGGATTGGGCGATAACAGCCGCAGTTTTTTCTCCTAAAACTTGGCGGGAAAGAGCCGCTAAGGTTGTGCTGTCAACGCCTCCAGAGAACGCGACGACTGCGCCGTCTCTGCCTTTATCTGCGATGTAGGTTTTGAGTTCCTCTAATTTGTTGTCGAGTTGCTCCATACAATCGCCTATTGGTCTTTTCGGAATTTTTCCTGTGCTTGGTAAACTGCCAAATCCAGTAGTTTCCGCAACGGCTGTTTAGTTTTTTCTGCGAGCTGTTTGAGATCTTCGTATTCGGGTTTTATGCGGATGACTTCACCCGCAGCGTTTTTGGAAATTTTGACTTGGATGGTTTGTTTGTCGCCCAAAATCGTTAAATCCATCCTGAGCACTTCGCGGCTGATGATATGCCGCTCACAATAATAGACTCTCACTCCCAACGTGCCAGTTTCAGCTATGACTATATTAGAGAGCCGGTTGACGTCTTTTTTATCGGCAATGACTTTGATTAGATGCCCCGGGCGGTTCTTTTTGGTTACCGTTGGGATTATGCTGACATCTTTGGCGCCTTCTGCAAGCAGACGTTCGATGGTATAGCCTATGACTTCGCCTGAAACATCGTCGATGTTGGTTTCTAAAACCGCAATTTCGTTATGTAACATTTCTTGGGCACCAGACATACCAAGTGTGAGTCTTAGAATTGCAGGCATCATGGGGAACTCTTTGGTGCCTGCGCCATACCCCACCTTTAGCGGCGTCAACGTGGGATAGAAGCGGACGACTTTAGCTGCTAAATTTACCAGCAATGAAACGCCCGTGGGAGTAGCCAATTCGTGTCCAATGGGTCCACCGTGGAAAGGAAAGTTTTGGGACTGCAAAATCGCCAGTACCGCGGGTGCAGGAACTGGGACGATGCCATGCGAGAACTCTATGACTCCACCACCGACCGCCAACGGGGTTGAGTGAATTTTCCCCTCAAAGAGCTGCAGGTCGTCGAGCGCGACGGCGCAACCCAAGATTTCTGCGGCAGTATCCACCAATGCCACCTCATGGAGGTGGGTATTGTCGAAACTGGTTTTATGGAGTTCGGCTTCTGCGTTAACGAGCGTGTGGATGACCTTAGAAGCGAATTCTCGGGCTTTTGTTGACATGCAGATTTCTGCGGCGGCTTTCTCTACGATTTCAACAAGTTCACTGCCATGACGTTTCTCTGTGTCAGTTGAGGTAACGTCGATTTGGATGGCGCGAAATCCGCCCCGCATAACCTCATTAACAGCTATGTCGATATGGCTATAACCATATGCGGGGTTTTCCAGAGTTTTTATTGCTGTGATGACCCGTTCAGCATTGGCCCCTAAGTCCAATAGGGCACCCAAAAGCATGTCTCCTGCAATACCTGATGTTGCACAGTCGATAACGAGGATTTTTCTATTTTCACACATAAGTATCCCAAAAGCAATGGCTTAGCAAGCGGGCATAACAGATATATGATTTGTGGTTTTTCTAAGTATCTGTCGTTCTATGCAATCGATAAAAGAAATTCTATACAAGGTTTCTTGCGGAGAACTCTCGCCTGCCAAAGCGGAGAAAATGCTTAGGTTGCTTGCTGTGGAGGAGTTGGACTGTTTAGCAAAACTGGACGGTAACCGTGAACTGCGTAAAGGGGTGCCTGAGATTATTTTGGCTGAAGGTAAAACGCCTTTGGATGTGGCGCAAATATGCAGAGTGATGCTGGCAAATAGCGATCGCGTTATCGTGAGCAGATGTAGCCCGGAGCATTTGGCCGCGATTAAAGCTATGCCTGTTTCAGATGTGGATTTTGTTGTATCGATTAATGAGAAAGCAAAGATGGCGTTACTCAAAAAACAAATCTCCAGCGCAGGTAATGGCGGCGGGCGGATTGGAATTTTGACGGCTGGAACCAGCGACATACCAATCGCAGAAGAAGCCAAAATTATCGCAGAAGAAATGGGAAACACAGTGTTTTCATCCTATGATGTGGGGGTTGCTGGTATCCACCGTCTGATTGAACCCCTAAAACAGCTCATTGAAAATGATGTGGACGTGGTTGTTGTGGTTGCGGGGCGGGAAGGCGCTTTAGTTTCGGTGGTGGCGGGTCTTGTGGATGTGCCTGTGATTGCGGTACCCACCTCCAACAGCTACGGTTTTGGAGCACAGGGTGTGAGCACTTTGATGGCGATGCTCCAATCATGTTCTTTGGGTTTGGCTGTTGTTAACATTGACGGCGGTGTGGCTGCTGGGGCAGTTGCGGCTTTGATTGCAAATCGTGCGGCTAGATTCCGAAGACAGGTTTAGCGAGGGTTTGTTGGAGCCTATTTCTGCAGGCTTTGGGTTTGGCGATTAGGTTTTTGTGTTTTTGGTGTAGGCGAGGATTAGGATTTTTAGGGTTTTTTCGTTGGTTTTGTATGTTTGCTGCTATCACGTTATTACCATTTTGATTTGTAGTAACACTTATATTGAGTAATACTTTTCTTAAAAAACATGTTACTGTTGGAGCATTAAACATGCACATACAAGACGGTTTTCTTCCGTTGACAATTGCCATTCCTGCTTTCATAATAACAATCATATGCTGGGTAATCTCCTTTAAAAAAGTCAAACTCACTGAACAACAAGTTCCTATGATGGGTTTGCTCACTGCTCTTTTCTTTGCTGCCATGTTTATGGATTTCCCTGTGATGGGGGGAACCACTGCGCATCTTCTTGGCGGGGCTGCCATTGGGCTTATTTTAGGACCATTTGCAGGATTAATCTCTATGTCCATAATTTTGGTTCTGCAGGCTTTTCTGTTTGGTGATGGGGGTCTTATAGTGCTTGGTGCCAACGTCTTAAATATGGGTGTAATTGGTGTATTTATCCCCTGTATCATATTCATAGTTCTAACCAAACTGTTTAAACCCAAATTAGGTGGCGGTTTGTATGAGATAGGTAACCCGGCTGGGGTCTGGAGGTTCAGGTGGAAGTTTAAACCCGTATTAGGTGGCTTGTATGGGATAATTTTTGTTTCTGCTTTCTTTGGTGCCCTATTGCCGGCTGTAGCGGCAGGTGCAGAGATTGGTTTATCGTCTTTATTTTTGTATAACTTTAATGCTACTGTGTCTGCTATGGTTGTATATCATTTTGTAATCGGGATTGCCGAAGGCTTTGTTACGGTTCTCTTGATTGCGACCCTTATTGAATTGCGTCCTGATGTGATAGAAAAGAGCCCTATATTGGGTAAATTATCTCTATTCAAAGACAAGACAAAAAATGAGGAGACCGAAAATGTCAAAAAATAACAAATTGAATCAAAAAACAGTGTTAATTGGTTTAATTGTTGCCTTAATTTTTGTTATACTTGGCGTTTTTTGTTTTTCATATGCACAGGAGATGCTTGATCTACAAGCAGAAGAACTGGGGCTGGAGGCACAGCCGATTTATGACCCGCCATTCCCTGACTACAACATCTTGGGCTTTGAGAATAAGTGGAGCACCTTGATAATTGGCGTAACATCTGTGCTTTTGCTGTTTGTGGTAACGTTTGCTGTTGCTAAATTATTAAGTAAAAAGAAGAGAGACCCTAAATGAAAGTTTCCCAATCCTTAAGAGCTCTCATGGAAGGCGCTGAAACCCTAGTGTACATTGAAGATCTAAGCGACAGAAAAGGCTTAATGCAGGCCATAAACCCCATAGCAAAGTTAACTGCTATAGCCGCCATGATTATCTCAGCCCTGTTTCTTACCAAGCTTCCATATTTGTTGGTTGCTTGTCTAATACCCGTAGTTTTTACAGCCGCATCACGTATCCCCCTAAAACAGTTCTTCACCCGAACCGCGCTTATTCCCTTGCTTATGGCCTTAATTTCCATACCCACCCTTTTCTTAACAGCAGGAAATCCCCTATGGACCGCAAACATCAGCGGCATAAACTTGGTGATAACCACCGAGGGGGTAGTGCAGTTTTTGGTGTTTACGTTGCGCATCTGGTTCTGTGTAGCGTCACTTAATCTTTTGATACTCTCAACAGGCTTTGACAAAACCCTAAACCTCCTCTCAACACTCAGGGTTCCCCCCTTAATCATTCAACTCTTCAGCTTAACATACCGATATTTTTTTGTCTCCATCCATGAAGCTCAAAGCATCTTGATTGCAAAAGAAGCCCGAACATATATCAACAAACGAACCCTAAACCTCCAATCCCTCAAAGACTTAGCCACCATCCTCTCCTCACTCTTCATCCGCACATACGAACGCTCCGAGCGGGTTTACTTGGCTATGAAAGCAAGAGGGTTTGAAATCAGCAAAAACAACAAGTATGCAATACCTGCCCTCCATACAAAAGATGTCGTGTTTGCGGCATCAATAATAGTTGCATTTACGTATCTTGCGTTGCTGTAGAGGTCTCAATATGGCTGATTCCATCATTTCCGCTAGTAATATTACGTTCAATTATCCCGCAGGTGTCGCCGCCCTAAAAGGCGTATCGCTTGAAGTGATGCCCGGTGAGCGAGTGGCGTTGCTTGGTCCAAACGGCTCAGGCAAATCCACATTGATCCTGCTCATCGCAGGACTTCTCATGCCAAATTCGGGAGAAATCAGGGTTTTTGGCGAAAAAACAGCCTCAAAAACCTTCCAGAAATTACGTAGCCGTATCGGTATAGTCTTCCAAGATCCCGACGACCAACTCTTCACACCAAGCGTAATTGAAGACATCGAATACGGACCCAAAAACCTCCAACTCCCCGATGAAGATACCAAAGCCCGAAGTGCCCATGTGCTAGAAAAAATGAGTATTACCCACCTAAAAGACCGCCCGCCGCACCGGCTGAGCTTTGGAGAAAAAAAGAAAGTATCCTTGGCAACCGCCCTGGTTCTAAAGCCCGAACTCTTAATTCTCGACGAACCCACCGCAAATCTCGATCTAGTTTCGCGCCGCGGCCTAATTGCATCCCTCAACGAACTCAGCAAAACGGGTACAACTATCATTGTCTCCACTCACGATGCAGAAGCCATCCCTGAATTAGCAGACCGCATAATCGTAATCAGCCACGGCTTAAAACTCGACGAAGGCAAAACCAACGAAGTGCTACAGGATAAAGATCTATTGGAGAAGTCGGGTTTGGAGCCGCCAGCTATTATAAATCTGTTCACCGAACTTAGAAATCAAGGATTAATCAAAAAAGTTCCCCTCACCCTCGAAGAAGGAAAAGAAGAACTTGTAAAACTCTTAAAAAACAACCCGTAATGCTAGCTCAAAGCACCCACAAATCATTATATTTGATGGAAAGTAACTCTTTTTTGCCGATTGGGGAACACGCTTCACGGCAACATGCGGACTTGACCTTTGGAAACTGTTCGAGACCGATTCTGAGATAATTTCAAAGAACGGCTATGATACGTGCCAAGTTCAATCGATGATTGCAGTGGGGTTTAGACTCAATCGGCACTCCCTTTTATCCATCAGATTAATCAGATTACTTCCATTCTATATCGGACTTGACGCAGAGAACAACTGTACATAAATTTAACTACAGTTTAACTCAGGATTGTTGCGATTAGGAACAAGCTAATATTGCAAGAATCCTATGTTTTTCTATGGGTTACCAGCCTCGGATAAAATCATCAAGAAACACTGCTCATCCATACAAAAAACCTCTGCGGGAAAAAGACAAAGATAAAAGAGGTAATCCTAGGCGATTTGGCCGACAAGCAGAGCCAGAAAAACCCTCTGTCACAGAGACTAAATTTGTGGAAGTTACCCTCAAGCGCCTGCATGTATTGGGTGCCCAGAAATTTGGGTCTTCTCCTTTCAGTGAACACTTCAACCGTTGGCTCACTAACGTCGAGGCCATTTTGGGTGAGTTTGAAGCGTTTCCTTCCATATGTGTGGATGAACAGTTCAGAAGCGAATGTGCAGAAACTATAGATGTCATGAGGTTGCAGCTCGAAGAGAGGCGTCGAAAAGAAGCTATTGCGGAACAGGAAACAAAAAACATAGTTTACTGCAGAAGTTTTCTAAACCAAGTCAATGCTAAATACGCTGCCGCCATAAGCGCCCTCAAAGCCCAAAAAGATAGTGAAGTAAAACGCCTAAACAGCCTCATAGTTCAGCTAAAAAGCGACCAGGACCGAATCATCCGCCTAAAAACAGGTTTTTGGCGAGGCCTCTCCAAAAAAGAACGGGAGCAAAAAGAGCTAGTTGTGATAGAGGCCTTAAACGAGAAGCAATTGGAGCTGGAGCTGGTGGTGCTTAATTTCAAGGGGCAACAGAGAGAGCTTCGGGAACAGTTTGAACGTAGACGAGAACCGATACAAAAACAGATGCAAATTTTCCAAAATAAGGTACAGGAGGCCGAAACTGATGGATCATTGGAGGAACGATGGTTTGCCTGTGGGGCTCTCGCTGATGCAGTGAATGGATTTCTGCAAAGAAAAGCGGCTGATGGTGTGGATTCAAATGGGATTGAACCCGATAGCGCCTAATTTTTCCCTCTAACAGTAAAAAGGATAATTCTTGTTGCTGGCTGCAAGCGGTATGTAGAAGGATACCCAATTACCTAAATGTTCAGAAGCAACTATGGTGTGGATATTTGATTTTGTCCGCCTTTTGCGGTGTCATTTCTTCTTAGCGGTATCCTTTATTATGCTGCTGGATGGTGGCGGGGGCGGGACTTGAACCCGCGAAGGCCTGCGCCAGAGGATCTTAAGTCCTCCTCCATATCTTAGGGGCAATAGGTTTAATCTGGCCCTATTTAGACCTGGCTCGGATACCCCGCCACCAATACGGGATACACTTAGCAACGTACACTTTAAGTTTTTTGATTTGTATGTATTCAGCTCTCAGGGAAATACTGCTTTATATTAAGACCCATATGCACAAACGTGCATATTCATCATATTTGTTGAACAAAAAACCAACGAAAAACCAAATTTCAACGAAAAAC
>JAIRTW010000101.1 GCA_031254875.1 Candidatus Bathycorpusculum termitum | reverse complement strand
TCCGCCGCATACTTCAAAATAAATGGAAACGCGAACTCAAGTGGCTAGCCATATCCATCGGAACCATCACTTTGCTACTCATTATCGGTGCCCTCGTGGAAACATTCACAATCTCTATGGGATTCTAAGCACGATCTATTTTTTTACTATTTCTAAGCTTACGTCACTTGCCTTCACACTATGCGTTAACCCGCCCATGCTGATAACATCAACATCTGTTGCGGCATATTCAATGAGGTTTTCAGGGGTTACACCTCCGCTGATTTCTATCAAAACCTGGGCATAATCTGATTTGCGCAGTTTTTGGACCACTTCTTTGGCTTGTTTGGGCGAAAAATTATCCAGCATTATAATATCTACACCCGCCTCAGCGGCTTTTAGGGCATCTTCAATGCTGGTGACTTCAACCTCGATTTTTTTGCTAAACGATGCGGTCGTTTTAGCCCTTTTGATGGCTTCTTCCACGCCGCCGGTGATTACCAGATGGTTGTCTTTTATCAGTATCATATCATCTAGGTGTAATCTATGCGGATCACCACCTCCAATGATAACGGCTTTTTTGTCAAAGTAGAGTAACCCTGGGGCGGATTTGCGTGTGGCGGCAAGTCGGATGTTGGCTTTAGCTTTTTTTAGCTGCTCTGTGAGGGTGTGGGTTTTTGTTGCGATGCCGCTCATGCGTGAGATGAGGTTTAGGAGGGTACGTTCGGCGGTTAGGATTGTTTGAGCGTCGCCTGAAAGTTCAAGGAGAATCTGCTTATTCTTTACTTTATGTCCGTCCACTACTTTGGGTTCTGTTTTGAGTCCTAAGCATTCGGCGAGTATGATGGCTTCTTCGATTCCTGCGATTACCCCATCTTCTTTGGCGATGACTTCCGCCTTAACCATCAGATCCTGGGGGATGACTGCGGCGGCTGAGATATCACCTTCGCCTATATCCTCTGAGAGGAACGCTAAGAGTTTTTTCTCCACAATCCGTCTAGGCATAAACATGCTATCTACTTTGGTTCTTTAGGCTTAAAATTCTTCCCGTGACTCAATTGAACAAGCTATTGTTCAAATATAATCATGTATTATTAGAGGATGTATGCGCCTGCTACTGTGCTGTTCTGAACTTGGTTTAGGCCATGTTTCACGTCTCATTCTACTAGGCAAGCGGCTCGAGCAACAGGGGCATGAATTGTTCTTTTTTAGCGGCGGCAAGGCTTATGAGCTTCTTGAGAAAGAGTTCAAAAATGTCAGTCGAGTCACTCCGATTTCGTGGTATGAGAACGCGCACGGTATCTTGACATCGGCGTCGCTTCTCAATATGTTTCTACCCCTTCCCCTCTTTAACATTGAGCAGAGCCGGCTTGAAATAAAAAACTCCAACGCTTATGAAACCATCCACCGCTACTATGACCTACGGAAAAACATTCGCAACATTGCCCCTGACGCGCTCATTGCTGATGGTGATATAAACGCATTGCGCCTCGCGGGCAAATGGAAAATTCCAGCGATCTATGTGGAAAACATGATCCGCCCCGGCTATGGCTTCTCGTCGCTTCTAAGCCCCGGCGAACGCTTCCTCGAACGCTACTATCGGGTGTGTAAAAAAATAATAATCCCTGATAATCCGCCACCTTATACGGTGTCAGAGTACAGCATCGGTGACATAGCACACATGGGCATAGCAGACAGAACGGAATACGTTGGTACCTTTCTTGATATCAAACCTATCACTGGCAAGCAGAAACATATTTTTGTGCCCATCAGTGGACCCGTCGGTACCCGTAGTCAGCTACTCAAAACCCTGCAACCGGTGCTGGAAAAAACAAAAAGCAAATGTATCATCAGCTTGGGCACACCAAACAGAAGGATTTCCACTAAAATCGGCAACTGTGAACTGCATACTTGGCTCACACCAGAGGAACGCGCGGAAGCCATGCGCAACGCTAAATTTGTAATTTTCAGCGGCGGCCATGCCACATGCTTTGAGACCATCAAATATGGCAAACCCAGCATCTGTATTCCCACGCAACCTGAACAACTGGGTAACGCGGCAAAACTAGAAAGAATGAAATGCAGCCTATTGGCCAAAAATCGAAAACAACTCCAGAAAGCCGTTGAGAAGATGGAAACAATGCTAAACAGCTACACACAAAACGCTGAGGCGCTTTCGAGATTCTCAGGCAGATACAACGGGCTGGATCGGGCTGTGGAAATTGTTGAAAGCGTGTTGGGATTAGGTGCGTTTAAGGTTTAAGCGTTTGATTACTCCGTTGGAGGTTTCTTCTTCAAAGATTATGGCTTTGAACTTGTAGATTTTAACATCTTTGGTAAGCCAGTTATCAGGCGGCAAACCAGCTTTCATGCAACATTGGCAGAGAAATTCTTCTTCGCCCCATCCCCATTCAAGTGGCACTTGTGGCAAAAGCAATCCCTTGCGCCAGTTGTGTTCTATAATTAAGCCGTCTTCACCCGCTTTGATTTTGCTCACATATTCTTTTGGGTTGTCTATTTGGATCAGCTCCGGCGGCGTTAAAACACTGACTTCAAAAACCACCTGATCCAGCTCTTCTACGGTCATGGGTTCGAAACGAGGATCTGCGGTGGCAGCATTTACAGCGGAGTCGATGACGGCTTCCACCAATGGGCTTGTGGGATAGGGGTAACCGATGCATCCCCGTAGCTCCTTCCCACTACCAGTGACTACGCTGATGGTGACGAATACCCCACATTTTTCAAATAACTTGGGAAAGTTGTTTTTGGGCGGGGGACATTTGCCTTCTTCTAAGTAAAGTTTAACGGTGTTTCGTGCCAAATGGACTATAAATTCGCCTTCCTGCTGTGAGAGTTCAAACGATATAGATTATGCCTCCACAGCACCGGTCTATTAGACAACGACCTTAAAAAATTAAAGGAAAAGGGTTTAGAATTTTGTGGATTCTTCTGTAACTCCGTCTTTTGTTATGATGACAAAGTCTAAGCCATCACCGCTCATGGCATCTCTGCTGATGGCGGCTTTAACTGCGCGGGTGACGAGTTTTTTGGCTTCTTCTAATGTGAGATTATCCTTGTAACCCTCTTCGATGACTCCAATAGCGGTTTCTGTGCCGGAGCCTACTGCGGCATACTTGTCTGGAATAAGTGAGCCTAAGACATCGAGGACATAGATAGATGAGCCTTCTTCGTCTAATCCGCCTACAATGGTCTGCGTGATAAGGGGAGCATAGCGACGGTTGAAGAGCACGTTTGCTAAGAGCTTAGAAGCACTACGTACATTGATGGGTCTGCCGACGTCCATGCTGTAGAGATTGGCTTGTGCTTCCATTTCGCGTGCAAGTATCTGCATGTCTCCAACGAGACCTGCACAGGCTACGCCGATGCGGTCGGTGACTTTGAAAACTTTTTTCCCGCCTCTGCTCATGATAAAGCTACCATATGTGACACGTTTTTCAGCTGCTAAAAGGACACCACCTTGGAAGATAACACCGACGGTGGTGGCGCCCGGGATCCATCCGCCGCCCTGCTGAGCTTGATTGCCCTGCGACTGCTGTTCTTGTGCTTGTACCAAGGGCATAAGCGGAATTTGTGGGATTTGGGGTAACTGAGGTAATTGTGATCCATATCCGTCCATAATTATCGCCTTTTCGATTTTAATACACAAAACAATCTATTAAGGTTACTTATAACTATTAATCAAGTTAAGAAAGGATGGACATAAACGAGAAGAACCGGCAAATGCCAAAAATGCGGCAACTCGTTAGTTATATAAATGTGAGACAAAAAAATTGAGCAAAACAGGTCTTACCAACATAGATAGAGCCGACATAACTTGTCAACAATCAGGATTCACCGAGGAAACTTTACATCGACCAGCAACATATCACTGACACAGGGATCAGTTTGATACCAGTCCACGTTGAAAATGTCGAGGGAATCTTTTTCGCAGTTGTTCTTAGAGACGGGAAAATTTTGAGAACCACCTTTAATGTCAGCCAAAAAGCAACAATGGATACCATACGAGGTAACCTTGTAGATGGAAATCCCGTTGAGATGTTCACGCAGCCGTCAAGGCAACTTAGCACCTTGTTTGCCGCATTAAGAGATCTCTATGACGGAAAAAACACAAATTATAACTTTATTTTATCTGACGCCAGTCTGCCACCCTACAGTCAAAGAGTGTTAAGAGCAGTTTCAGCCATACCCACAGGATACGTCGCCTCTTATGGTGCAGTCGCCAAAGCTGTGGGCGGAGGCGCCAGAGCCGTCGGAAACGTCATGGCATCCAACCCCTTCCCGCTCATTGTACCCTGCCATCGTATAGTAAAGTCAGATTTGGGTTTAGGCGGCTACGGTGCAGGCGGCTTAGGAGTGAAACTGGAGTTTCTGAAACGAGAACAACGCAACTACAGTGAACCCAAAGAAATCGAGATTGGCAATAAAATGCTCAAGGTTTTTCCAACAGAAACGGTTGTAAAAAAGTATTGTTAAACGGTTTTCTTGAAGGTTAAACCCAAGGATTAGTTTGCGGTCACTTCAGCCAATCTGCATTTAAAAATGGAAATACCGTTTAAGAGAAGGCCAAATAGTAGATTTGAGTATATCAGCCACTACAGAAGGCTGAATTGCCATAAAAACCTATTTTGGTGCCTTGTTAAAACAAGCAAGAGATTATTCTCGCACTAAAATGAGACCACCATTCAGTCTAAAAGCGAATAGCTCACATTGCAAAAACGTATGTATTCAGCTCTGAGTCCATGCTTTGATGAGACTGGTTTTCATTTGCTCAAATGTGTCTAATCCCTGTTTGCTCCATGTAGTGATTAGGGTCATCATTGTTTCATAGATGGCGGTGCCTTTTCATTTAGCAGAGTTCCCATGATTTTACGCTGAACCCCCAACTCACGCAACGCACGCTCCGCCACATTATTGGTAGGCTCAATCCACTAACTAACAGAAACGTAAACCAATACTCAAACCCACGCTCCACCTTACCCATAAACCTGCGCACTTCCCCCGACCTATACGAACGATCAAGCCAAAACCTAAGCCGCTCCTCCCCCTCAACCACAAGCTGCCTACGCCGCTCCAAAGAAGGATCACCCGCCAACGACTCAGTCAAAAAACCATACAAATCCTTAAAACTCCTATACAACCCCCTCACCTCCCGATGACACTCTGATACCTCCTTAGCCTCACATAACAGATGAGCCCAACAACGCAACAGCCTCTTTGTAACCAAAGAATACGAACCCCACATCACAACCCACAAACCCCAAAAAATCAGCCCCCAACACCTCCTCCAACACTTCCTTACCCCGCTTTTGCGAATAACATAAAACGTATCAATTTTAGTGACAAGGCCCAAATCCAATACGTTTTACCATCAACCTTATGCTGGTTTCATCGATATTTACAATGGCGCTTTTGCGGATGCGTTCGCGTATGGCAAAATAGTCTGAGCGTAACGTTTGACTTACTCTTTGGGTAATTTCAAAAACTGTTGCTTGGGATATGCAGACTGCGTAAAAACGAAAATAATTTTACGACGCCCATGACGTGATTTCTGCCGGATTTTCAGAATAATTCTTTAAACTCACCCAAAAAAAGACAAAAACAACCCAAACACGATTTACAAACCAAAAACAGCCACTAAACCCGCCCCATCAGCCCCAAAAATATTAAAAACCCGCCTAAAATTATACGCCAAAAACGCCAAAGACACCTCCCCAGCCACCTTCACCAAACCCCGACACAAAAACTGCTTAAATCCCCAAACAAACTTAACCGTCCCAAACGGATGCTCCACAATCTCAGACCACCTATGATAAAACACCTTACCCTCCCTATATAGCAACTTGACTTTAAATTCATAAATAACCATCATGTGAAAAATAGTTTGTAATGTCCTCTTTTGTTACACTGGCAAGTGCAACCAGCAAAGCTTTCTCCAAAGCTTCACTTGATCTCGCCTTCAACTTCCGCAATACTGCCTTCATTTTCGACCAAGCCAACTCAACAGGATTAAAATCAGGCGAATACACAGACAAAAACAAAACTATTGCACCTTTATCAAAAATTGACTACAACACCCCTAGCCTTATGCACCGACAAATTATCCATCACCACAACATCACCCAACTTTAAAGTCGGCACAAGACAATCCTGTATGTAAACCTCAAAACCCCCCCTTGTTTAACGTCCCCCTAAACGTCAAAGTCGCATCAAAACCATCCCTACCCAAGGTTGAAATTATTGATGTACGCTCAAATCTGGCATCAGGAACATAATCATACACTCTCTTGGAGCGCCCACCCCAACCATAAAGCGGCGTCATTGCAACGTTTATGCTGCTTTCATCTAGAAATCTAAGTTTGGCTGGGTCTAACTTTTTTTGTGCTTCTTTCCAAGTGTTTCTGGCTTAATGGAGAACCGATTTGATACGCAATTCATAAATGTGTCCGAGCGCAACCACAGAGAAGGGAATATCACGTGGTTAATCGAGGTCTATATGTCGGCAGATTTCAGCCTTTCCATAAAGGGCACTTAGACGCCGTCCAAAATGCGCTTCAGTCCGTGGATGAATTGATTGTTGTTATCGGCAGTGCCCAGTACAGTCACAACAACCACAACCCCTTCACTGCCGGTGAGAGATTAGTTATGATTCGGCGGGCAGTTTTAGAGGCCAAATTGGATAATGGAAAACTGTGGATTGTACCGGTACCCGATGTACATCTACATATGCTGTGGGTCAGTGCAGTAGAGGGCTACACACCCAAGTTTAGCGTTG
This sequence comes from Candidatus Bathycorpusculum termitum, assembly GCA_031254875.1. Taxonomy (GTDB): domain Archaea; phylum Thermoproteota; class Bathyarchaeia; order Bathyarchaeales; family Bathycorpusculaceae; genus Bathycorpusculum; species Bathycorpusculum termitum. The sequence continues at coordinate 5,395 of JAIRTW010000101.1, read as the reverse complement.
TCTTCTCAAATGAACCGTTGACACGGAGATTGTTTATGGAATCAGGCTACCAAGTTAGAGACATACCATTTTTTGACAGAAAAGTCTACATGTCCACACTTGTGCGGGAAAAAATGGTGCAAGACGCCAATTGGATGGAATTTGTGCCCAAAAGCATCGCAGAATTCATAAAAGAAATCGATGGTGTAAACCGGGTTAAAGCTTTAGCCCTAACCGACAAAATAAGCTAAAGGCGAGTCTTGGATGCTTTATGCCAAACCCACCAAACCAGCCAGTAAGCCGGCACTAAAACAAGCAACCCACAAAAGTCACTAAAATGTGTCCGTTTGTGGCAAAAAAGTTGTTTAGGGCATGCAAATCTACGGCAATCAGGTAAGTAATACAGGACTATCTTTTTAGCTTATACCGTAGACCGTTATGGACTATCCATTCTTTATCAGCGTTATCCATACAATTAGGTGTTTAACGTTTTAGAGACTGCTTGTGCATAAAAGTAAGCTAAACAGAGCCCATTTTCATTTACTTTCACTGACCCCTCCCCTGTTGAGGATTGTTGTTTCTTCGATGCTTTAAATAGGCAAAAAACCGTAACGGGTTTTGTGAAGTAACGATGCAAAAGCTAATAACAATGCAAAAACTAATGCCGCAGACAACCACTAAACTACAATTAACATTCAACATGCCCTACATAGATGAGTTGTTTCCAGCATTCCAGGCAGGAGATTTTGCGGTCCTATATGGTTCTCAAAACGTAACCCTTTTAATGGCACAACTTTGCGTTCGAGCTCATCTGCCAACAAAACAAGGTGGTTTAGAAAGCAATGTAATCTTTATTGATGCCGCAAACAGTTCGTCTCTGCCGAGTGTTCTGCAGGTTGCCGAACATCAACAGCTCGAACCACAAAAAATGCTGGAACAAATCCAAACTTTGAGGGCTTACACTGCCTACCGGCTACATACGCTTATAATAGAGAAACTCGAACAAGCCATAAAAGCATCAGGTGCAAAACTTGTAGTAATCTCGGATATTATGTGCCCCTTCTTAACTGAAAATGTGGATGATCAAGAAGCAAGAACAGCCTACAACCAAATCATGAATTACCTCTCAAACTTTGCAAAAAAGCACGGTATAATCATAATTGCAACAAACCCCTTACATGAAAACAACCCAAGAAACAGAATGCTACAAGAAATAACCACAGCAAAGGCAGGCGTCATCTTGCGGTACACAAAAACACAATACACAAGTGACATAGAATTGGAAAAACATCCCTCCTACATGTTAGGCATTGTGGACTTTAGACCTGAAAACAAAACGCTAACAGACTTTTAACATTCAAGTTACCGAGGAGACTATTAGAAGCCTGCGGTCAGGGGATCAGTGGGTTTCATGAGTTCTCTGAGATACACCGTTGCATAGCATCCCCGCAGTAGCATAAAACTAAGTGTTGCTGAGCTTCCGTTGTCTGCGCTCGTCAGTTTAAAATTTCTCACGGGTGCCGTGACTGCCCGCAAACTACCTCTGCCGCTTGTACGCGACATCACGTTAATTTTCAAGTTCTCTATTTCAAGCCCTTCCTCTGTGAGAATTTCCCGCTCTACTTCGCCCATGACACCGTTTGAGAGTTTCTGTTTGATACCCCAAATTGGCAGAGCCACCCTCATCCTGCCAGTTCTAAGTGCATCATTTATTTGGCCAGAGTTTTGGGCGGTGACAAGCTTTTCTGCAGTCGTCAACGGCAGACCGGCCCGTTCAATGCTGACCACAAAATCCCCCTCTTCAGCTGTGTTTAGGGGCAACCCCCGTTTAATGCGTCTGCTAAGAAAACGGTTAAACAGATACGACTGATGTGCCTGAACAAAGAGCGCCTGTAGCTTTGGGGGTAACCTCTGAAAAGCACCAACAAAATCCACAGGGTTTTCTGCCAAGTAGTTGAGCATAAGTTTTTCGAACCGGAGTTGTTTGGGAAATGTTTCAGAAGCTCGCTTGTAATCGCCTGTTTCCTGCAGTTCTTGTCTTACCTGCCGCGACTCCGGATGCTCATGAACGCTGGGTTTAGCCAGAAAAAGCATAGCGGCTTCTTCGAATCGACCCTGCATGAGAGCTTTGCCGACGAGATGGGTTATGGGACGGCTTGTGCCAAAGCGCTGGTGCCCAAAAAAGTTGGGGATACCGCCGATTGAGTTCATTTCCTGGACGATTTGCTCGATTCGCGCTTTAACAGCTGATTGAGGGGTATTCAAGTTTTTAATGGTTATTGTGAAATTATTGCCTAAAAGATAGAACAACGAAAACATATCCCGCATATAACCGACGGGGTACACTTGCACACCTTTAACATCAACCTTAGCAACATCTTCGATAAGTGCGTTTTCTAAAGTGATATACTGGGCAGTTGTAGCTTTGGCATCCTTTATCCCCGCAAACTGCACACGAACCGGGTTTATGCCCAGTGATTTAGCGGTGTTTTTGATAGCGATAAAGGTATCCCAGTTACGCTTGATAAGGATACAAAGCAAGTACCGTTGCCTCTGAGATGTGGAACCTAAAACGCTACTTGGAACAGTCCCAGATATACTGGCTTTGGAACCATCAATCAAGGCCTCTTCCACAATAAAATCATCCACAGATGCCTTAATTGAGCCGCCTACACCATCCGTTTTTGTGGCGTAGACCTCCATACCTAACAGTTTATCGACAGCTGGAACACCCAAAAAAAAACACCTACAGCAGTTTGAGTTGGCCGGTTAACCGGTTAATTTTTTCGGCGGGTGCAGGACCAATGCCGAGACAGGTTATGGTCCCCTCTGGAATTTGGGTTAAGCCGCGATCAACAATCAAGGCGTGGGGCAACCCCAAATCCTCTGCTACTTCCTTAAGCTCGCAGAGTTCCTTCTCAGTTTGCACTTTTAGAGCAACCTTTTTCTGTCCCTCAAACAGCCACGCATCCCACCATTTTTTATGATGCACAAAAGCATCCTGCGCCGACGAGATAGCAGCATGTCCTGCTTGCGCCGCAATTTTGCCCTTGCCCATCTGCAAATCCATGCGAAAGACAATGACCTGTTTGTATTCAAATTCATCTGGCATGTGGGTTTCCCGCTTCTAGTTAGCAACCGGGATTTTAAGGGTTTGCAAAACTGACAAAAACAATGCGCCGAGCAATTTTGTTTCTGAATGACGAACCAAGCAATAGCCACAGACTTTTTCTGAGGAGATCAAATTGGTCTCAGGTCAATTTATAAATTGCATTCAACGATGCATCTCTGTTGGGCAGGTTTGAAAAAAAGGAATAGGTAATAGGTAAAACTGCCTATTGACATGTTACACAGTTTTAAGGGTTAACAAAAAAGAAAGGGGACTTTACCGTCTGGCCTTGCCTTCGATGCATTCGTGTCATGTCCAGACATCTTTGCCATTCAATGATATCCTGGATTATTTAGCTGGTTTCGCTGTCCTCGGAGTAGAGACGTCTGTCAATATCGTCTGTGTGAAGCCTATCAGTTTCTGTCCTAACACGCCTTTCCACGCTATCTTCGGGACGAAGGTTTCTGCGGTTTAGATCATCGGAATATGCACGTTGTGTATTTTTTTCAGTTGTATATGTACGTCTTGTGTTTGCTTCTTCAGTGTTGATACGTCCGTGTATGTCTTGAGCAGGATGTCTGTAGTGACTATGCCTGGAGCGATAAACGGCCCATGCGATCAGAAGTAAAGCCAGCAAAGCAATTAATCCTCCAACCACCCATCCCCATGTATTCCAATCAACCCCGCCAACTCCAGGCGCTGAAACTGAAGGCGTTACAGGGGGTGTGTGAGTTGGTACTAATGGTGACGTCGGAGAAGGCGAAGTTGTCGGTGTACCTGTTGGGCTATGAGTTCCTGTAGGACTAGACGTCGGATGATCGGTAGGCATTGATGTTGGTGTCGGCGAAGCTTGGCCTTGTACAAATAGATTTGCAGCGGCAAACATGGCGAACACTAGTAGCGTCATCAGCACGGTCAAAGCTAAAGATTTTTGAATTTTAGCCATCAAAAATTTCTCCTTAGAGATGCTTGTTTCAGAAATAAAAACAGCATATTTAATTTATGTGACTGCATCAACACAACAATTAGACAAATACGGGCAGAATTATCCAGTCACCCATACCAAAGGGACACACACAAGGTAACACAAAACGGTTTTTGATGAATGTTACTGTATCGAGTTCTGCAAAGACGTATCGATTTCTTTCCAAGTATTAATAAGCGATGTGACCCTTGCCATGCCACAGGCGCCTTTAGGGGCTTGCCTAAAACAACAGAAATCCGGCACCTCGCACAGTCATAAGTGTTCTGTAAGGTGGTGAATATTAATGAAAGTTGAATGTGAACAATGCCACGAGTTAGGGTATTTACAGGTTAGAGGAAATACAAGAAGAGTACAGCACTATAAAGGATTCAGAGAAGGTAAACGACTATACATTTTCCATAGAGTATCAAATATTGATGGCTATACTCCAATAGAGCGAAGTGACTTAAAGGGGTTCAATAGACGCTCATTTACTGAATTAGAGAATGCATTGAGAACGGGCGGGAAGGGATTTGAACCCTTGACCCTCAGCTTAGAAGGCTGATGCTCTATCCGTGCTGAGCTACTCGCCCATGCATTGCTTATTCTGTTAGAGTTTGCTTTGGAGTTATTTATACCTAAAGTGTATCTGACTTGTTACTCCCATTATTAAAGTAGATACTTAATGTGTATTCGTTTGCCATTTTTGAATCCCTGAAGGGATATACACGTTTGCTGTTGCCTCTCTACGCTAATACTCCAACTATTCCACAGACACTACAGCCTATTTTCAAAGCCATACACCGAGCACCTTCAGGCTTTGTGTATATAATTAAGATCAGAGTCCAAACTAGAAGTATATCAGAAAATCATCAAATTCGCGAGTCAATAAGTAACTTTAACTATTTTTAGATGCAGTAATATGTGAGTTGCCACTGTTTTGTTTATCTGATGAGCCTAAGTTTGCTGATATATCCGCTGAGGATACTTGGCTCTTTACTGAACATAAACAAGAGCGGGATACGCGCTGTGTTGTGCAGTAACCAACATTTCATTAATTTAGACTGAAAGACTACTGTCCTATCCGTGCTGAGCTACTCCCCATGAAGAGATACCTTTAGGGGTTTTCTGTGCCCAGAATGTTTCAGTTTCCAGTGTTTCCAATGTAACACAGATTGCATTTGCTATTCGTTACCATCAATCTGATAGTGTATTACACAGCGGGTATGTATTCAGCTCTCAGGGAAATACTGCTTTATATTAAGACCCATATGCACAAACGTGCATATTCATCATATTTGTTGAACAAAAAACCAACGAAAAACCAAATTTCAACGAAAAAC
>JAIRTW010000051.1 GCA_031254875.1 Candidatus Bathycorpusculum termitum | reverse complement strand
AAATAGAAGAATTCGTGCCAAGACCACAAATGATCCGTTAACCCTTCGAGCTTTGCAGGAGAAAAACCACACTTAAACTCATTGATAAAGTTCCAATAAAACTTAAACAACTCAACGCTGCAAACAAGACGCCGCTTCACCTTAGAAAAACACTTACTCGCCCTAACCAAACGACCCAAACGTTCACGCAAAATACCATTAAAATTCTCCACCTCAGCCGTCTCAATATCCCCCAAAGAAGGCTCACCATAAACAACCAGTTTCTCCTTACCCACCACCCGACCTTTCTCCTTTATCTTAATCAATTCAGACTGCGGGCTTTGGGACAAAATTGTTAGTTTTCTTTGCTTAGTTTTTTTTCATCTTCAGGCGTTAGGGTGACCTCTCTTGTGTAAACCTCAGCATTATACGTATTTAAAAAATCCAACACCTTCGACAAATCAGTCTCCCGAACAATAATAACGCCGCGTATGAGCCTTATATGCGCAATATCCTCAAGCAAACCCCGCTTATGATGAAAATACCGCCCCCCATGACTGCTCGCATCCTGCCCATAGAACTTTTGCACAAACCGATTCAAAACCGCCTGACTATTCACCACAGCCTTCTCAGCATTCCTGTAAACCCGAAAAGCCACCAACACACCTTTACTCATACCACACAATAGCTGTTTTCCGCCATATCAACCTTATACGGGTATAATATACACGTATATTTATAAAGGTGACGCCCCATAACACTACCCGGCAGGCAAACACCACGACGCAAACCAAAAACCAACAAAACCTAACAACCCTAATAGAACAACTAAAAACCAATAATTTCCAATATAAAGAAAAAGAACCCACCCCCATAGACTGAAACCAACTATGACCTGGCTCAAACAATGGAGATAAACGACCTGCTTTTGCTCATACGTGACATCGTAGAGCAGGCTGCCGCCAACCTTGATCTACCCCAAACAGCCCTCAAAGGACCCGGACGGCCCAAACACAACCCCGCCGATGGAGCCAAGGGGATCCTTATGGCCCAATACTTCGGCCTCTCCAACCGTGCCGCGCAGGGCTACATGCTGCTCTTCAAAGAAAAACTCCACCTAACCAGCCTCTTTAGCTACAAAACCATAGAACGTGCCTACAGCGACACAGAAGTTAGGCAAATTCTCCAAGAAGTCTTTGAATTAACCAATAAACCCGTTGCGGATTTAGAACACGAATTTGGTCCCGATGGGTCGGGTCTTGCTACTTCATTTAATAGCAGAACTATGAAACGGATCGCCAAAAAGATCAAGCTCACAAGGGGTGTGAGAAGGTTGTGGTTATGGGGGGTCTTAAGTATAAGCTTATTTCTGCTTTTAGGTTTGCAGATAAGCCCACTTGTCATGATGCGCCATTTTTTAAGTCTCTATTAGAAGAAACTGTTAGGCGTTATGGTTGGGTGGATTTGGTTTTGGGTGATTCGGGGTTTTTGTCTAGGGTTAATTGTGATTTGGTTGCTGGTGTGGGTGGGGTGGCGTGGTTTTATCCTAGGAGGAATTCTTGTTTGCAACAAAAGGGCAGTAAGCCTGGCGAATCGTGCTTGAAGAGTTGGTTTTGGATCCTCCGAAATGGCTTGAAGAGTATCATAGGCGTTCTAATGTGGAGGGTTGTTTTTCGACTTTGAAGCGTGATAATCCTTTGCCTTTGTGTAAACAACTTGATGAGCGTAAGCGGCAAGAGGCTTTTGGTCGAGCCTGTAATTTGAGTCTTAAGCGTTTATGTTATCTAAACTATCTTGCAGACATAAATGCAAGAGAAGCCTGGCACAAATAATATTGTCCCAAAGCCCAAACCCCCAAAAAACATATAAATCCCCCCAAGTCGAAAAAATCTGCCTCAAACACCACCAATACAGCATATGGAAGTCATAGTCAAAATAGGACACCTATACTACAACAAATACCAAACAATCAACAAATCAAACACTCACTAAACAAACTAAAAATCAGCAAATCAGAAATAACCCTCCTCTACCAAGCTACCGCGCCCTAAACAAAGCAGACCAGACAACAAAACCAACAACAGTACCTAAACAAAATCAAACCCAAAAAGGCATAGTCTTAGCCATAGACGGCGCCCAACCCGAAAAAGGAAACGAAACCCGCTGGATACTAAAAGACCAAACCCACCCAAACAACCCTCTTAACCAAAAACCTATCCTCCGCAGACAAGGCAACCTCGCTTACTGCTAAGAGAACTAACCCATAACCCCATAAACATACCCATAAACGGTGTAAACAGTGACGGACAAAGAAGCATCGATTAGCCGTCAAGCAAGAACTCCCAGGCGTCCCACACCAACCCTGCCACTACCACTTCCTACGCAACATCAACCCATCTCAGAAATGGACCACGAGTTCCGGTTAGAGGTTAAAGGGTGGATTATGTAGCTGAGGCATATACCCCTAAAACATGAAATTTACGGATTAAACAGCTTTTCACAATCCCAATAGGCATAGTTACATTTTCCGGGATTTTAGGTTAATTATCTTCTTATAGGTGAAACTCCCGTTTTTTTTAGTAGATAAATTCCCGTATAACAGGCAACAACTACAGCTATACTTCCTATAATTATTAGGATTGAAAAATTTTGCGAAATGGGCCGCAAAGGGAGCGGGGCAGACCGCGAAGAAACCTCCAAAGCATAAACACCATCGCCACCCCCCACATACAAAACCCCCTCACAAACAACAGGCGAACCAACACCCCCCGAATCCCAGGAAAGAGGCGAAGAAACCGGATAACACCATAACTCAAGACCACTGGTGGCACTTATCGCATAAAGATTACCATCAGAGGAACCAAAATACAAAACGCCATCATAAAGCGCCGGCGCCGACAAACTCCCCACACCAAGGGTAGTGTTCCAAAGCTTTGTCCCATCCGACGCATTTAACACACATACATCGCCCATATCTGAACCCATATAAATCAAACCCTCACTAAGAAGAGGCGCCGAAGGAATATAAATACGCGACACATCAGACGTGTAGGGTGTGTTCCAAAGTTCTTTGCCACTATCAGCATCAAGAGCATAAACATTGCCATCACTTGCACAAAAATAAAGTACCCCCGTATCAAACATAAAAGAAGATACAATGGGGTAATACGATAAGGGATAATGAGAAACAGAAGGGATGTCACGTACTGAATAATTCCAAGTCTCACTTCCGCTTTGAGCGTCTAGAGCAAAAACAGCGTTTAATGCCGTCCCAAAAACAACATTGTCAACAACCAATGGAGAGGAAAAAACAGGAAAAGTAATACCACCACAAAATTCCCAAATAATATTGCCTGTAGTTGCATCTATGGCACGAAGCACACCTGTTTCGTAGCCGCTATATAAAATACCGTTTGCAACAACTGGAGGCGCACAAACGAGGTCGGTGGTTCCAGAGCTTATCTGTTTTTCCAAAATTATGGTGCCGCTATTTGCATCTAGAGCATACATTCTGCGGTGTCCATTTATGAATATTTTGCCGTTATCAACAATTGGAAACTTGTGGGGATTATTCTCAATCTTTGTATGTTCATTGTTAGTTGCCCATATTTTTTTGCCGTTGTCAGCGTTTAATGCATAAACATAACCTTCGGAGTCAAAATAGAGAATGCCGCGAGCAATAATGGGTGAAGTATAACCTAAACCTACGAATATAGAATATGTTCCGACTTTATTGTTTGTTGTATAGTTCCAGAGGGGTTTTGGTATATTTGTGTCGTCAGATGAGTCGTTGGTGGATGGTAGTGTCGGGTTTGTTGTTAGAGGGAGTGGATTTGCGGTAAGGGGGGTTATAAATGAGACGCTAAAAATGAGGGTGGTAATGATTATGGTAGCCAGGGATATGGTGTAAGGTCTTAGTCGTATGTTTAGAGATACCTGGGAGGGATACACGTTTTCGAATATATATGGTAGCCCATGGGTTGTTCTGCTCCAGCGATTTTTTGGTTTAATGCATCTACCGATTGAACGGGCGGTCAAGTATATTAAACTTAGAAACATATCAACAACCCTAAGTTTATTAATACACACGAATTAAAAGACCTATTGAAACATATTAACGTATCCACCGAACGGCTTGTATCTTGTACGGAAATAATTTCACCCCACCCACGCCCCTGCCCTAAAAACACACCTTACAACCCACAACAACCCTCACCAACCAAACTGCATAGTAGCCAAACCCTATCCGACTAGTTTAAATTTGAGAGTGTTAAGTTAGAAATGATGCAATTTGGTCTGGGGTCCCGTTTACTCGGAAGCGAGCAAATAATGACCTAGTGAGATCGACCATTTGTTTACACCGTGAAACTATGCAAGTCTTTCTACGAAAACGACCAAACCAGTGCCTCTGACGAAAATTATTCCGCTCAACACCATGAGTCTCTGCTTTAGTC